>NZ_JALBGW010000061.1:0-26278 GCF_023006485.1 Neorhizobium sp. BETTINA12A | reverse complement strand
GCCTGGACGATGCCGTCAGGAGCGCCGCTTGCGCTGCCATCGGGCGCGCATCTTGCGCTGCCGTCGGCCGTGGCTCCCGAGTTGCACGAACGTTCAAGACCGGCCGCATCCGCTGCCGCTATCTCGTCGGTCCCTGCATGGCCTTTGGCATAACCTTCGACGGAGTTGTTCTTCATGTTCGATACCAAGATCGCGATCGTGCTTCGCGGTGACCTCGCCCCCTGGCAGGCGCTCAACGTGACCGCGTTTCTGACGAGCGGCATCATCGCGCAAAATCCCGCGATCATTGGTGAAGCATATCGGGATGCGGCAGGTCATGTCTACAATGCGATGAGCATCCAGCCGATCGTGGTGCTGACCGCCGACAACGAGACGCTGCGCACCATCCACCGGCGCTCGCTGGAACGGGAGGTGACGACGTCGGCCTATATCGAGGAAATGTTCTCGACGGGCCATGACGCGGCCAACCGCGAGGTGTTCGCGCAGTTTGCGCCGGAGGATGCGAAACTGGTGGGCATTGCACTCCGGGCCGAGAAAAAGATCGTCGACAAGATCACCAAAGGCTCGAAAATGCATGCCTGACGGCGAAGAACATATTCCTCGGAATGGCCCATAGCGCCACGATCGGCGTGGTCGACGCCACGATATAGGCGGCGATGCTAAGGAGCAGGTAGTTGAGCCAGGCGATGTGCTTTGCCGTCATCAGGCCCGGCAGGGCAACGAGCAGGTTGGCGGCGCAGATCACCCGGACGATCGGGCGGATCCAGAGCGGCGAGAAGGCTCCAAGGCCCGCCGCTTCCGTGAGGAAGACGAGCAGTAGCGAGAGCAGGACGACGACGGCGATCAGGGCATTCGATGTCAGGTAGCGCATCGGTTGCTCAGGTCTCCAGCGCCGTGAAGTTCGGGGCAAGCGATCAGGGCATAGCCTCTAAAGCTCCACCGCCTCGACCTTCTTGTTGACGAAGCGCAGGGCCACGCCGCCGTTGATGAGTTTGAGCGCTGTTTCGCCGAAGAGATCGCGGCGCCAGCCGGAAAGGGCTCCGACATTGGCGGCCTCGCCCTCGGCGGCGATCCTTTCGAGATCGTCGGTATTGGCGATGATTTTTGCGGCGACGCCCTGCTTGTCGGAGATCAGCTTCAGAAGAACCTTGAGCAGCTCGACGGCGGCGGCGGTGCCTTCCGGGACATGCACATGTTTCGGCGCATGCGGCATCTCGGTCTTGGGCAAGGCGAGCGCGGCGTTGACCGCTTCGATGATGGCGGCGCCGGAGGCGGAACGCTCCCAGCCCTTCGGAATGGTGCGGAGCCGCGACATGGCTTCCACGTCCTTCGGCTGCTGCTGGGCGATCTCGTAGATCGCATCGTCCTTCAGCACGCGAGAACGCGGCACATTGCGGCTGCGCGCTTCGCGCTCGCGCCAGGCGGCGACGAATTTCAGGACAGCTAGTTCGGTCGGCTTGCGCAGGCGCGACTTGAGGCGCGCCCAGGCGTCGTCCGGATGCAGGTCATAGGTGCCGGGCGATTCCAGCACGGCCATTTCCTCGGTCAACCACAGAGCGCGGCCTTCCCGTTCGAGCTGAGCCTTGAGGAAGAGGTAGACGTCACGCAGGTGGGTGACGTCGGCCAGCGCGTATTCGAGCTGCTTGTCGGAAAGCGGCCGGCGGCTCCAGTCGGTGAAGCGCGACGACTTGTCGATATGGACGTCCTTGATGCGGCTGACGAGCTGATCGTAGGAGACCGAATCCCCGAAGCCGCAGACCATGGCGGCGACCTGGGTGTCGAAGATCGGATGCGGCACCAGATTGCCGAGATGGTAGACGATTTCGATATCCTGGCGGGCGGCGTGAAACACCTTGGTGACGGCGGGATTGGCCATCAGCTCGAAGAAGGGTTTCAGGTTCAAGCCCTTGGCGAGCGGATCGACAAGGACTTCGACAGTCGGGCTCGCCATCTGGATGAGGCACAGCTCGGGCCAGAAGGTCGTTTCCCTGAGGAACTCGGTGTCGATGGTGATGAAGTCCGATTGGGCCAGCTGGATGCAGGCTTCTTCGAGTGCGGCGGTCGTTTGGATCATCGTTTCATTCACGTGAGGGTGATCAACCTTCCTTCTCCTTCCGGCCGCATATGTCAATACGGAACGGTGCTTAACCTTTACTGGCGCTCGTCTTTCTCGGGCGGGCCGGCAAGCCTGTTGAAATAGGCAGACGTCCGAAGCAGCGAGCGGAAACGCCAGGAACGCTCCGATGGCGGCACCGAGGCGCGCGCCCGCATCCGCCTCAGCGTGAAGATCATGAAGCCCAGGAAAATGAACGAGGTGTAGGCGAAAAAGGCGCGGGGTCCGTAATATTGCAGCAGGATCGAGGCGAGCAGCGGCCCGATCGTCGCACCGACCGACCAATAAAACAGCAGGCCGGCCGAAACCAGCGCATGCTCTCCCGGTTTGGCGTAGTCGTTGCCATGCGCCGAGCACAGCGAATAGAGCGGCATCGAAAAGGCGCCGAACAGGAAGACGCTGACGATATTGGCGGTCTCGCTGGTGCCCGCCCCGAAGGAGAGGTAGGCGCCGGTTATGATCGAGCCGATCGTCGTCCACAGGATGACGCGGCGCCGGTCGAGCCGGTCGGAATAGATGCCGAGCGGATATTGCAGCACGACGCCACCGATGATGCCGGCGCTCATGAAGGTGGCGATCGAGGTGATGCTCATGCCGATCTCTGCTGCATAGATCGGCCCGATATTGCGGAAGGCGGCCATCGACAGGCCGACCGAGATGACGCCCACCACCGCGAGCGGCGAAATCCGCCAGACGGCCTTGAGGTCGAAGGCGATTGCCTGCGGCGGCGCGGGGCTGGATTTGTCGGCGATCGAGATCGGTACCAGCGACAGGATCAGCGCGATCGTAATGATGTTGAAGATGAACGGGCCTTCGATGCCGACGGTCGGGATGATGTATTGCGCCACCGTCACCGAGCCGAGATCGACGAAACGGTAGATGGAGAGCGTGCGGGCCCGGTTGGCGTTGGTGACCTTGGCGTTGATCCAGCTCTCGACCGTCGCAAACAGGCTGGCGACCGCGATGCCGGTCACGAAGCGCATCGCGAACCAGAAGGTCGGGTCGACGATCATCGACATGCCGATCGAAGCGGACGCCGTCACCGCGGCCATCGCCGAGAAGGTGCGGATATGGCCGATCTGCCTGAGCAGCCGCGTCACGTACATGCAGCCGAAGGCAAACCCGATGCTGTAGCCCGCGCCGATCATGCCGATCGTCGAGGGCGAAAAGCCCTCAGCCGAGCCGCGCAGCGCGATATAGGTGCCCTGCAACCCGTTGCCGCCGATCAAAATGCCTGCGGTGACGAGGAGGGGGATCAACGGACGGATATGGCTCATCGGGGAGGGCTTTGCGCGGGAATCGGGAACGGTTTTGGGCGGTTCTACCCGTTCTATATCCCGAACGGCCGGTGGGGCACAGCGATAAGCGACACCTACGAATTTTATAGAGGGCAGGCCGCAAAATGCGGTGCCTTCTGCAATTTTCTCGTCGGCGACTGTCGGAACGGTGCAGCCTCAAACGTCAATTTCGTGCCACCGTTGTTCGTCTGACCTGAAAGGATGCCCATGCTGCCCGATACGCTCGAAGTCATTACCCTTTTCGTCGACGATATCGACGAGGCGAGGACCTTCTATCGAAAGGTCTTTTCGCCGAGGATCGTCTATGAGGACGCGGTTTCCTCCGTTCTTGAATTTTCGAACCTGATGATCAATCTGCTGCAGGTGACGCAAGCGCCCGAGTTGGTCGAGCCGATGCCGGTTGCATCGCTCCGTACCGGCGCGAGCTTCCTCCTCACCATACGGGTAGACGATGTCGACGAGGTCTGCGCAAGGCTGGGGGACCTTGGCGTCTCCCTGCTGAATGGGCCGACAGATCGGCCCTGGGGGCGCCGGACCGCCGCCTTTGCCGATCCTTCGGGGCATGTCTGGGAGGTCGCGCAGGTATTGAAGCCTGCCGACTAGCTCACCGGCTCTGGCCTTGCCGCTGTTGTTACCCTAATCCGAGGGAAACGGAGGCGCCAGAACATGAGTCCCATCCTCATCGTCATCTTTCTCGCGGCAGCGGCGGCTCGAATCGCGAGCGTCGTCGTCTCGAAACGCCACGAGCGGATTTTGCGCGATGAGGGCGCCGTCGAGCATGGTGCGTTGAACACCCGGCTGCTGGCACTTGCCCACGGCCTGTTCTATCTCGCGGCATTCGGCGAAGGCTGGGTAAGGCACGCCGAATTCGACGGCCTGTCCGCGATCGGCCTCGCGATCTTTGTTGCCGCCTTGGCGATGCTTGTCTGGATCGTCCGGCTGCTCGGCCCTGTCTGGACGGTGAAGATCATGATCGCCAGGAACCATCCGGTCAGCCGGCACTGGCTTTTCCGTAACCTTCGGCATCCGAACTATTTTCTGAACATCCTGCCGGAACTCGTCGGTTACTCGCTGATCTTCCATGCCTGGCTCACGCTTATGACCGGGCTACCGGTCTATCTGGTGATCCTGATCGTCCGCATCGTCCAGGAGGAGAGGGCGATGCGCGGCCTGTTCGGAACCGCCTCGGCGTCCTGACCTGCCGCCCGGAAACCCGCCGATCCTTCACGGCGTTTTGGGGCCAAGGTCGGTTCTACCTTGACAAAGCATGTCCATCATGCGCTTTTCCCGCCGATTTTCCATAAAGCCGGCAGGCCGTGCCATGCACGCCAAAAGACCGCAAAACCTACCAGTCCAGGATACTGAAATGCACCGTTACCGCAGCCATACCTGTGCCGCCCTCAAGAAGTCCGACGTCGGATCGACCGTCCGCCTGTCCGGCTGGGTGCATCGCGTGCGAGATCACGGCGGCGTGCTGTTCATCGACCTTCGCGACCATTACGGCATGACCCAGGTCGTCGCCGATCCGGACAGCCCCGCCTTCAAGACCGCCGAGATCGTCCGCGGCGAGTGGGTGATCCGCATCGACGGCCTCGTCAAGGCGCGCTCGGAAGACACCGTCAACAAGGGCATGGCGACCGGCGAGATCGAACTCTACGCCCAGGAGATCGAAGTGCTCTCCGCCGCCAAGGAACTGCCGCTGCCGGTGTTCGGTGAGCCGGACTATCCGGAAGACGTGCGCCTCAAGTACCGCTTCCTCGACCTGCGCCGCGAAACCCTGCACCGGAACATCGTCAAGCGCACCCAGATCATCTCCGACATGCGCCGCCGCATGGGCGAGATCGGTTTTGCCGAATATTCGACGCCGATCCTGACCGCATCTTCGCCGGAAGGCGCACGCGACTTCCTGGTGCCGAGCCGCATCCATGAGGGCAAGTTCTTCGCCCTGCCGCAGGCGCCGCAGCAGTACAAGCAGCTGTTGATGGTTGCCGGTTTCGACCGTTATTTCCAGATCGCCCCCTGCTTCCGCGACGAAGATCCGCGCGCCGACCGCCTGCCGGGCGAATTCTACCAGCTCGACCTGGAAATGAGCTTCGTCACCCAGGAAGACGTCTGGAACACGATGGGTCCTGTGATGACCGGCGTGTTCGAACAGTTCGCCGAAGGCAAGCCGGTCACCAAGGACTGGCCGCGCATTCCCTATGACGTGGCGATCCGCAAATACGGCTCCGATAAGCCTGACCTGCGCAACCCGATCGAGATGCAGGCCGTCACCGACCATTTCGCCGGCTCCGGCTTCAAGGTGTTCGCAGGAATGATCGCTGCCAACCCCAAGGTCGAAGTCTGGGCCATCCCGGCCAAGACCGGCGGTTCCAGAGCCTTCTGCGACCGCATGAACGCCTGGGCGCAGTCGACCGGCCAGCCGGGCCTCGGCTACATCTTCTGGCGCAAGGAAGGCGACAAGCTCGAAGGCGCCGGCCCGCTCGCCAAGAACATCGGCGAGGAGCGTACCGAAGCGATCCGCACTCAGCTCGGCCTCGAGGATGGCGACGCCTGCTTCTTCGTCGCCGGCGACCCGGCCAAGTTCTACAAGTTCGCAGGCGAAGCCCGCACCCGCGCCGGCGAGGAACTGAACCTCGTCGACCGCGACCGTTTCGACATGTGCTGGATCGTCGACTTCCCGTTCTACGAATGGAGCGAAGAGGAAAAGAAGCTCGATTTCGCCCATAACCCTTTCTCCATGCCGCAGGGCGGCATCGAGGCGCTGGAAAACCAGGATCCGCTGACGATCAAGGCATTCCAGTATGACGCGGTATGCAACGGCTTCGAAATCGCCTCCGGTTCGATCCGCAACCAGTCGCCGGAACTGATGGTCAAGGCCTTCGAAAAGGTCGGCCTCAGCCAGGCGGATGTCGAGGATCGCTTCGGTGGCATGTATCGTGCTTTCCAGTACGGCGCGCCTCCGCATGGCGGCGCTGCCTTCGGCATCGACCGAATCGTCATGCTGCTTGTCGGTGCCAAGAACCTGCGCGAAGTGACGCTGTTCCCGATGAACCAGCAGGCGCAGGACCTCTTGATGGGCGCCCCGTCGCCGGCCACCCCGCAGCAGCTGCGCGAACTCGCCATCCGCGTCATGCCGACGCCGAAGAAGGACTGAGTTCTCTGAACAACAGAAAAGCCCGGCCAAGCGCCGGGCTTTTTGATTCAATCTCTGAGGATGACCGGCCTAAAGGTCGGCAGCGACGGCTTTTTTCAGGTCCAGCGTGAACTGGCCCCACATGCCTTCGAGTGTGGTATTGGTCAGCCCCACCAGCGTGATCTTCTTCGCAAGGTCCATGAACCAATGGTGGCCGTAGACGCCGCCCCATTGCAGCGAGCCGGGGGAAACCGGCAATCCGGCCTTTGCTGGATCGAGTATGATCGCCCAGCCGAAGCCGAACCCGAAACCGGGCCGCGTCGGCTCCAGCAGATCGCCGATCTGGTTGGTCGTCATCTGCCGAACCGTCTTTTCCGACAGTAGCGGTGCGCCGCCCTTGGCGATGGTCTCGAGCACGGTCAGCACGTCGGAGGCGGTCCCGGCCATGCCTCCGCCGCCGGAATGGAAGGAGGCGGGGTTGAAGATCCGGTCCGGCACGAATGTCACCGATCCGTCGAGCGCCCGGACCTTTTCCGTCTCGCCCATGCGTTTCGGTTCGGGCGAACCGTCCACGTAAGGCGCCGCGAGCCGGCTACGGTCGACAACGGTGAAGCCGGTATCGGAAAGGCCGAGCGGCCGCATCACCAGTTCAGTGACCGCCTCGCCGAGGCGTTTGCCGGTCTCTTTTTCGATGACGCCACCGAGCACGTCCATCGACACCGAATATTGCCAGCCAGCGCCGGGGGCGAAGAGCAGCGGCACAGAGGCGATGCGGCGCAGGTTCTCGTCGAGCGAAAGGCCCGGCCGGTCGACGCCGTCGGAGACGCCGGCGCGGACGTAAGGTCCTTCTTCCAGGTGGAAACAATAGCTGAGGCCGGACGTGTGGGTGAGAAGATGCCGGATGAGGATCACCGGTTCTGAGCCGTCCTCAAGGCGCGGCCGGAAGTCCGGCAGCCATTTCGTCACCGGATCGTCGAGGCCGATGCGGCCCTGTTCGATCAGCCGCATGGCGGCGATGGTGACGATCGGCTTGGTTATCGAGGCAAGCCGGAAGATCGTGTTCTCTTGGGTCATGAGGCCCGCTTCCCGGTCCGCCAATCCGGCGGCGCGGCGGTAGACGATCTCGCCGTCCCTGGCGATCATCACCACAGCACCGACGAGACGCCTGGAGGCGAGCGCGCTGTCGATCGCGGCCTCGATCGTGGGGAAGGGTATCTGGGCCGATGGATGGATTGGCAAATTCATGGGACAAAACCTTCGCTAAAGACGCTTTTATCTAGGGTCGCCTCGGCGAGGGGGCGATCCGGTCGGCCACAAAAAACATTGGGCGACATGCTGCAGACGATCGCAGACGACGGAACTGTTCAGTTTCATATTCTCGATCAGCCGCCAGCCGGGAGCCGATCAAATGGACCTAGGCAGCAAGTCGGGCTGTCCCTGTCTCATCACCGCAATCTTGTCGCTTGCGCCCACCCGTGGCGTCAAGACGCCGCCCCCTGGCTTTCCCGAGCGTCGGGCGAATAGGGGAACCATATCCGTGCGCTTTTGTTGTTAGGGCAGGCAGAAGCATAGGAGTTACGATATGCACAAGACCCTATTGGCCGCGTCGGCGGTCCTGATCGCACTCTCCGGTGCAGCTTACGCCCAGACGACGATCATCACCCAGGATCCGGTCACCACCAATTCGGCGGTCGTTCTGCCGGGCGAAGTTCGCACCTATGTGATGGAGCAGAGCGTTCCGTCGGTTTCCTATCAGGGCGACATCACCGTCGGGACCGCCCTTCCGGATACCGTCGAGGTGCATCCGGTCGATGGCTACGACAACTACGCCTATACGGTCGTCAATGACCGCCGCGTCATCGTCAATCCACAGACCAGGACCGTCATCCAGGTTCTGGAATAATTTCATCCGGCTCTTTTCGAGCAACAAAAAACCCGGCGAGCGATCGCCGGGTTTTTTTGTTGGCGGACGCATGGTCCTCAGTCGTTGGCGGTGACCTT
Source organism: Neorhizobium sp. BETTINA12A (assembly GCF_023006485.1). NCBI lineage: Bacteria > Pseudomonadati > Pseudomonadota > Alphaproteobacteria > Hyphomicrobiales > Rhizobiaceae > Neorhizobium > Neorhizobium sp. BETTINA12A. The sequence continues at coordinate 17,730 of NZ_JALBGW010000061.1, read as the reverse complement.
GACGCCGAGGACGTTCGGAAGCGTGTTCGGCGCGCCCATTGCGGCACCCATGATCATCGGGAAGGGGACGGCATCGGCCGGTTCCGCGGTGATCGTGAAGCTGCCGGGCTTGTCGAGATAGGTGTTGACCGCAGCGCTCACCATGTTCTGCAGTTCCGGCACGTTGTACTGCGCCAGCATCATCGGCGTCATGCCCTTCAGCATCTGCGCCATGGCTTCGCCTGTGGTGCCCTGGCTCTTGCCGGCGTAGTCGAGCGCCTTCTTGGTAATGCCGGCATCCTCGAAGCGGATTTCGGCGCTGTTGAAGGTGAGGCGCTGCATCAGGCCGAGCATCGCAAGGCCCGCGGCCTGCTGTGCTTCTTCCTTGTTCGGATTGGCTTCCATCGCCTTGGCCGTTTCGTTCGCGGACTTGATGAAGTCGAGCGTGTAGCCGGATACGCTGAAGGCGAGGTTGAGCTTGCCGACCTTGGCGAAATCGATCGCGTATTCGTCGATCTCCAGATTTCCGTCCGCCAGTGTCCAGCTTCCCGTCATGTTCACCTTGCCGTCGATCGAAGTGACGCCGAGCTGCTGCAGCGTGTCCTTCGCCTGGGCGTCGTCGACGAGGCTAAGGTCGCTCTTGACCCCGTTGATCTGAAGGTCGAAGCCGACGGAGGAGCTGTCGTCGGCGACCTCGGTGGTGAGGTTCATCCCATCGACCGAAAAGGCCTGCTTGCCGTCGACGGCGGCGGTCATCTTGCCGATATGCGCTTCGTCATAGAGCATGATCGCATCGAGGCCGTCGCCGCTTGGATTGCCGGGGACGGTAAGGCCGCTGATCGCGATGTCCGAGGCGGTGAAGACCGTCTTGTCCTGGCTGGTGTTGACGTTGTCGAAAGTGACCTTCTCGACCGTGTAGCCGCCGTTATTCTCTTCGACGCCCTCGAACTTGACGGTGCCAAGCGGCAGGCTCTGCTTGCCGGCCTGGACCAGCAGCTTGGCATTGGCGAGCGTCACGTTCGACCCGCTGACGGTGGCCTTTTCAGCCGAGAAACCGGCGCCGCCCTGGATCGAGAGCGCGCCGTTGATCTTGGCGACGAGATCGTTGCCGTCGAGCGCGAATGCCGGGCCGGCGAAAGTCGAAAGCGCTGCACCGGCGAGCAGAAGCCGGGCCTTGGTGGAGTATTGCATCGGAGTTCCTCCTGGCGGGCGATGGTCCGGCCCGCGTTCCGTTAGGGTTTTGTCGATAGTTCGGTCTGCTTGTTCGCGGCACCTTATAGGCAAGCCGGGTAAAAGGTTTATGGCTTTGTTCCACATTCCTTTCGTCAAAATTGCGGCTGACGATTCAGGGTAAATCAAACACTGATTTTAGTCCGGGAAAAGCCTTCATCCACAGGCTGTCGCCGGTACTTTCTTGCCGAGAATCGGGCTTTCCGCTAGTCAAGGCCCATGGGAAAAAATCTGACACCACCCGGCGGCGACGGCGGCGACAACATCCTGCCTGTCGATCTGAAAGCAGCGCTCGAAGAGCGCTACCTCGCCTATGCGCTTTCGACCATCATGCACCGCGCGCTGCCGGACGTGCGCGACGGCCTGAAACCCGTCCACCGCCGCATCGTCTATGCGATGAGCGAGATGGGCCTGCGCCCCAACGCCGCCTTCCGCAAATGCGCCAAGATCGTCGGCGAGGTGATGGGTAATTTCCATCCGCACGGCGACCAGTCGATTTATGACGCGCTGGCGCGCCTGGCGCAGGATTTTTCGCAGCGTTATCCGCTCGTCAACGGCCAGGGCAATTTCGGTAACATCGACGGCGATAGCCCGGCCGCGATGCGTTACACCGAATCGAAGATGACGGCGGTCTCCGAACTGCTGCTGGAAGGCATCGACCAGGACGCGGTGGATTTCCGCGACACCTACGACGAATCGAATTCCGAACCGGTCGTATTGCCCGGCGCCTTCCCGAACCTGCTGGCCAACGGCACGTCCGGCATCGCGGTCGGCATGGCGACGTCGATCCCGCCGCACAATGTCCATGAGCTTTGCGACGCCGCGCTGCACCTGATCAAGAACCCGTCGGCGACCATCGAAGACCTGATGGCGGATCCGGCCGAGCCTGCCAAGGGCGGCATCGAAGGCCCGGACCTGCCGACCGGCGGCATCATCATCGACAGCCGAGAGTCGATCGTCGAGGCCTACAAGACCGGTCGCGGCGGTTTCCGCGTCCGCGCCCGCTGGGTGATCGAGGATCTCGGCCGTGGCGGTTATCAGATCGTCGTCACCGAAATTCCGTTCCAGGTGCAGAAGTCGCGCCTGATCGAAAAGATCGCCGAACTGCTGCTCGCCCGCAAGCTGCCGCTGCTGGAAGACGTGCGCGACGAATCGGCCGAAGACGTGCGCGTCGTGCTGGTGCCGAAGAGCCGCACGGTGGATGCGACCCTGCTGATGGAATCGCTGTTCAAGCTGTCCGAGCTGGAAACTCGCCTGCCGCTCAACATGAACGTGCTCTCCATGGGCCGGGTGCCCAAGGTGATGGCGCTCAACGAAGTGCTGCTGGAGTGGCTGGCGCATCGCCGCGACGTGCTGGTGCGCCGCTCGCGCTTCCGGCTGGCGGCGATCGACCGGCGCCTGGAAATCCTCGGCGGCCTGCTGATCGCCTACCTCAATATCGACGAGGTGATCCGCATCATCCGCGAGGAGGACGAGCCGAAGCCCGTCATGATGGAGCGCTGGTCGCTCTCCGACATCCAGGTTGAGGCGATCCTCAACATGCGGCTGCGCGCCTTGCGCAAGCTCGAAGAGTTCGAGATCCGCACCGAGCACGAGAACCTCACCAAGGAAAAGGCGGATATCGAATCGCTGCTGGCCTCCGAGGACAAGCAGTGGCGGGTCATCGAGCACGAGATCCAGGACGTCCGCAAGAATTTCGCCAAGGGCCGGGGCAAGCCCTATGCGCGCCTGACGACCTTCGCCGACGCACCGGATGCCGATATCGACGCGATCAACCAGGCGATGATCGAGAAGGAACCGATCACCGTCGTCGTCTCGCAGAAAGGCTGGATCCGCGCGCTGAAGGGACATATCTCGGATACCTCGACGCTGACCTTCAAGGAAGGCGACGGGCCGAAGATCGCGTTTACGGCCCAGACCACCGACAAGCTGTTGCTCGTCACCACCGGCGGCAAGGTCTATACGCTCGGTGCCGACAAGCTGCCGGGCGGCCGCGGCCACGGCGAGCCAATCCGCATCATCGTCGACATGGAGAACGACCAGGACATCCTGACCGCCTTCGTCCATGATCCGCAGCGCAAGCTGATCGTCGCTTCCACCGCCGGCAACGGTTTTATCGTCGCCGAGAGCGAGATGATCGCCAATACCCGCAAGGGCAAGCAGATCATGAACGTAGCCATGCCCGACGAGACCAAACTGGTCGTGCATGTTTCGGGCGATCACGTCGCCGTCGTCGGCGAGAACCGCAAGCTGCTGGTCTTCCCGCTGACCCAGCTGCCGGAAATGACCCGTGGCAAGGGCGTGCGCCTGCAGCGCTACAAGGACGGCGGCATTTCCGACATCCGCTGCTTCACCATGGCCGACGGCCTTTCCTGGGAAGACAGCGCCGGCCGCTCGTTCACCCGCAACAAGGACGAACTGCTGGAATGGATCGCCGACCGCGCCACCGCCGGTCGCGCCGTTCCGAAGGGCTTTCCGCGGAGCGGGAAGTTCGCCGGGTGATTAGGGGAGGGGAACGGTGTGATCGCGCAGGAAACGCGTCGCACCTTCCTCGTCGATCTCGCCGGCGGCGACCCCGAGGACGAACTTGTAGAGAATGGTTTCATCGGTCTCGATGAAATAGCCATTGTCCATCAGGAATACACCCGCTGCGACGATAGCGATCCGCTTATTGCCATCGACGAAGGCGTGGTTGATGGCCAAGCCGAAGAGGTATGCGGCGGCTAGTTCAATTAGATCGTTACAGCCGTAGGGGATCTTGTTGAGTGGGCGCGCCAAAGCAGATTCCAAGGCGCCTTCGTCTCGCAGACCATAGGAGCCGCCGAATTTTTCGATCTGTCGTTTATGCAGATGCTCGACAACGGGCCGCGACAGGAAGTTGAACTGCATTATTCAGCCAACTTTTTCAGCGCGACCTTGTATTTGTCCATGAAACGTTCCGCATGTTCGAGCTGGCGTGCAAAATCATCGTCGATCGGCTTCAGAACCAGTTGCCCCGCTTCTTCAGCCAAATTGACGTTGTCTCCCGCCTTCAGGCCCATGCGGTCCAGAACTTCCTTCGGAATGATGATCCCCTCGGAGTTTCCGATCTTGCGAATAGCGACATTCATGAATTTATCCTCATGTTGCAACGGAGTTATAACATGGGGAGGCAGGGCTGAAAAGTCTTCTCAAACAGGCGATTCCACCCGCAACCTCTCCACCCGCCGCATCTGCCAGGCCGAATAACCGATCAGCGCCAGCACGAGGATCGAGCCGCCCAAGAGCGTGCGGGAGGATGGGATCTCGGAAAAGATCAGCCACACCCAGATCGGTGCGAGGATGGTTTCGAGCAGGTAGAACATCCCGACTTCGGGGCCGGAGAGATATTTCGGGCCGGTTGCAAGACACCAGAAGGCGAGCGGCATCATGATCGCGCCGTCGAACATCACCCAGATGGGATCCGCCACCGAAAAGCCGCCCGTGCCGGCAAGCGAAGACGCGCCGACGAAGGAGAGCCCGATCGTTGCCGGTATGATGGTCGCGACGAGCGGCACGAAGCCCATGTCGATGCGGGCCGCCCGGCTGAGCGTGATCGCCAGAGCCAGCAGGAACGAAGCGGTCGCCGCGAGGATGTCGCCAAAAATATGCCCGCCGGCAAGCCCGCCCGAGACGATCAGGCCGACGCCGAAAAACATCACCAGCATGGTGACGAGTGTCGAAGGCGAGGGGCGCTCCTTGAGGACCAGCCAGCCGAGAACGGCGGCATACATGGGCGTGAAGGCGACGATGAAGACAACGTTGGCGGTCGCCGTGTTGAACACGGCGCCGAGGAAGGCGATCGTCGAAATACCGTAGCAGAAGCCGGCGGCAAGACCCGCCTTTCCGGGGATCAGCACCGGACGGGTCGAGCCGAAGCGCCGGACGAGCAGCCACAGGATGATGGCGGCGGCGAAGGTCGCGGTGCTGCGCAGCACGACAGTCGACCACATTTCGCCATGCCCGAGCCGCACCAGCGGCACGTCGAAGGAGAGCGCAAGGCCGCCGATTGCGGTGAGCACGAGGCCCTTTTTATGATCGTTCATGGGATGATTTCAGATGTCCGTGGCGGGATCGAAGATTTCCCAGCCGCGCGGGGTCAGGTGTTCCTGGGGCTGGAACCGGGTCTTGTAGCCCATCTTCGCCGAACCCTTCACCCAATAGCCGAGATAGACATGCGGCAGGCCGAGCGTCCTGGTGCGGGCGATATGGTCGAGGATCATGAACGTACCGAGCGAGCGCTTTTCATACTCGGGATTGAAGAAGGAATAGACCATCGACAAGCCGTCGCTCATCATGTCGGTGAGTGCTACGGCGAGCAGCTCGCCCTTCGGTTCGGCGCTGATGCCGGAGCCCGGCTCGCGGCGCCGGTACTCGATGATGCGGGTGTTGACATGCGTGTCCTCGACCATGATCGCATAGTCGAGCGCCGACATGTCGGACATGCCGCCCCGCTGATGGCGGTCGTCGAGATAACGACGGAAGAGCGAGAACTGTTCGGTGGAGGGTTGCGCGGGGTAGACCGTCGCGATCACGTCGCGATTGGTGGCAAGGACCCGTTTCATCGAGCGCACGGGCTCGAACTCGTGAGCGAGGATGCGCACGGAAATGCACGCGCGGCATGATTCGCAGGCCGGCCGATAGGCGATGTTCTGCGAACGGCGGAAACCGCCCTGGGTCAGTAGGTCGTTCATCTCGGCGGCGCGAGCGCCTACCAGGTGAGTGAAGACCTTTCGCTCCATTTCACCCGGGAGATAGGGACAAACTGCCGGGGCCGTCAGGTAGAACTGCGGTGAGGGCGTTGCCTGGGTATTCATTGCGTCGTGGCAGTCCGGTCTTTAGGGTCGTAATGTCATACCATGGCGCATAAAAGTAAAACGTCAACCATATGCTGCGGCAGGCGGCAGGCTAGTGCCATAAACTTTCGGCCAGTAGCGTAATCGTTACGACGTACGCACCACGACAGTGCCGAGCAGCAGGTCGTGCACGAGGCGCGAACGCTCGATGAACAGGCCCGCGAGCAGAATGAGCGGGGTCAGCACCGAATTGATGATCCAGAAGATCACGGTGTGGGCCATAGCGGTGAGGAAATCCATCCGCCGGCCGTCGAGCCGCACCATGGCGAGCCCCATGGCGCGCATGCCGGGCGAAGCTTGAGCCGAGCCGCCGAGCGTCATCCCGAAATAGAGAAGCGCGACGATCACGAACAACACCGGATAGAGCATGAAGCCGAGGCCGAGCGTGATGATGCCGAGGAAAAACACCACGACGGCAGCCGGAATGCACAGCAAGAGCACGATCACATAGTCGATGATGAAGGCGAACACCCGGCGAGAAAGAACGCCGCTATAGGCGCGCCAGTCGTCCGGTGCGGCATAGGCCGGGTTCGGGTCGAGGCTCATCGTTTCAACATCTCCTGTTTCTCCCCGATGATATGGGAAGAGACCGCCGCGGCAACAAGGCTTATCCGTTTTTCGCCAGTTTCCTGGCCACGTCCATCGCAAAATACGAAAGAATCCCGTCGCAGCCGGCGCGTTTGAAGCAGAGCAGCGTCTCCATCATGATCCGGTCGCCGTCGATCCAGCCGTTCATGGCGGCGGCCTTGATCTGGCTGTATTCGCCCGAGACCTGGTAGGCAAAGACGGGAAGGCCGAAGGCCTCCTTGATGCGCCAGCAGATGTCGAGATAGGCGAGACCGGGCTTGACCATCAGCATGTCGGCGCCTTCCTCGACGTCGAGCGCAGCATCCCGCACCGCTTCGGTGCCGTTAGCCGGCGAGATGTAATAGCTGTTCTTGTCGCCCTTCAGTAGGCCGCTGGTGTTGATCGCCTCGCGATAGGGGCCGTAGAAGCCGGACGAAAATTTGGTCGCGTAGGACATGATGCCGACATCCTGGTGGCCGCTCGCATCCAGCCCGCGGCGGATGGCGCCGATCCGGCCGTCCATCATTTCCGACGGCGCGATGATATCGGCGCCGGCATCCGCCTGCATGACGGCGGCGCGGACGATCTGGTCGACCGTCTCGTCGTTGACGATGATGCCGTCCCGGAGGATCCCGTCATGGCCGTGGCTGGTGAACGGATCGAGCGCCACGTCGGTAATGATGCCGATATTCGGCACGGCTTTCTTGAAAGCGGCGGTCGCCTGGTTGATCAGGTTGTTGGCGACCAGGCTGTTGGAGCCGGTCTCGTCGCGCAGTTCCATCTCGATATCAGGGAAGGTGGCGATCGCCGGAATACCGAGATCGGCCGCTTCCTTCACCGCCTCGACCGCCTTGTCGACGCTCATGCGGCTGACGCCCGGCATGGCGGCGATCGGATCGACGATGCCGGTGCCGGGAACGATGAAGATCGGCCAGATCAGATCGTCGACCGTCAACCGGTTCTCCTGCACCAGCCGACGCGTCCAGTCGGCCTTGCGGTTGCGCCGCATGCGGCGGTGGCCGGTGATCTCGTCGACCAGATGCGTCTTGTCCATGGCAAAGTCTCCAACTTCTCTTCCCGTGCGCGCGTCATTATCATGCAGCACGCCATTTGCGAATGGGAACGATCGCCGCAGTCGAGACTTGGCTAGATCCAGAGATCGTTTTGAGCCGTACGGTCGCCGCCCTCGTTGCCGGTGTTGAGAACGCCACGCGGCTCGATCACCATCATCTTCACTTCCTTTTCGGCGAATGGCTTGTGCTGCACGCCCTTCGGCACGACGAACATTTCGCCCGGCCCGATGTCAACGCTGCCGTCGCGGAAGTCGATCCGCAAATGGCCTTCGATAACCATGAAGGTTTCATCCGTCTCGGGGTGATCGTGCCATATGAAATCGCCTTCGATGCGGACGAGCTTGAACTGGTAGTCGTTCATTTCGGCGACGACGCGCTGCTGCCAGAGGTCGGGTATCCGTGCCAGCTTCTCGGCGAGGTTTATCGGCGTATGTGAAAAGGTCCGCTCGGTCATGCCTTCTCCTTTGATTGGCGGCAAACCCTATCAGGACAAGGCGCCGGGCTCTTGAACGATCGTGCAGACGACAGGCTGGTACTGGCGGGCGGCGACCGTGGCGGCTAATGTAGTCCCATGGAACCCGATTCACTCACGGTGCCGAAGCGCACGCTGACCGAAATTCTCTACGTGGCCTTCCTCAGGCTGATCGCGATCGCCTGTTTCTGGTTCGGCCTGCAATATTGGGCGATGCTGGTCGGTTATTCGCTGAAGGGCATGGCCCGCTTCGATCTGCTGACGCTTCCCTGGAAGGTGGCGGCGTCTTCGCTTGCCGTGCTGTTTCCAGTCGCCTCGCTCGGTCTGTGGCTCACCGTTTCCTGGGGACCTGTGCTCTGGACGATCGCTGCGATCTCCCAAGTGTCGATGTATATCGTCTGGCCGGAGATTTTCGGACACAACCGGCTCGTGCCCCTCATGCACGGCCTCGTCGCAGCGCTCTATGTCGTATTTCGGCTCTCACTATGGGTCGAGGCGCGCCGCAAGGCGGAGCGGGTAAGAATTGATTCACCTTGAAATTAAAGCTTTGACGGCCTGAATTGACCAGAAATTCGCCGCTAAGTGATTGATTTATTTTAAATCTGAATGACAGCATCCTGGGCCGGCGAGGGCGGGCCGGAATTCGAACGAACGCGTTAAGCGCTTGTTAAGCCTATGTTTTAAGTCGAATTTTATGCGTATTGGATAGTGTCTGTCTCAAGGCGGGAAGAAACAAACACCGCCAAACAAAACAGGATGAGGCAGTCATGATGAACACGAAACTGAAGCCGCAGGCGGCACCGGCAGTAGCAGATCCGCATGAAGACACCATTCGCGCCCTCTACATGGAATCGCTGCATCTGGTCGAGCGCCTGCATCGCCGCCTTCTCGATGTGATCAAGGACGAGTTCGACCGCCAGGGTCGCGACGACGTCAACGCCGTCCAGGCGCTCCTGCTTTTCAACATCGGCAATTCGGAACTGACAGCCGGCGAACTGCGCTCCCGCGGTTATTATCTCGGCTCGAACGTCTCCTATAACGTCAAGAAGCTGGTCGACCTCGGCTTCATCAACCACCAGCGCTCGCGCATCGACCGCCGCTCGGTCCGCATCAGCCTGACGCCGGAAGGCCAGGCGATCGCAGAAACCGTCGGCAAGCTCTACGAGCGCCATATCGGCTCGATCGAAAAGGTCGGCGGCATCGGCGAGGGCGAATTCTCTCAGATGAACAAGCTGCTCCAGCGCCTCGACCGCTTCTGGAACGACCAGATTTTGTATCGCCTTTAATCCACCGGGGGCTTGCGAAACACTCCATTACCTCCAGTCATGCGGTGCTACGCAAAAGCGTAACGGGGTGTCGGAAGACGCGCCGTTACGCTTGTTTGCGTGCTAGCCAAGCCGCCTTCTGGCAGATGCAGCCTATCGCTGGGCCAGCAGGGCTCGGCCGGCGTTTCGGATGGTGAGGGCCGAATCCGCCATCTGGGCAATCAAGCCGGCAGTCATCGCTAAGGCGAGGGTCTCGGTATAGTCTTCGCCCTGGAGACCGTGCTTTTTGCAATAATTCTGGACGGCCCCGCGTGTGGAGGTCGGCGAGACGCCAAACTTGTTGTTCTGGAAAGCATTGACAATAATTTGGTATTTTTCGTCCAGGGTCACGGTAGCTCTCCAATGGGTGATGTATGGGGTGCCTACCAGTATGGGGGCCGGGTTGATAGCCGTATTCTGCCGTGGGCGTCGGAATACATGCCGTTACGTCCGTTTGCGGCGTAATGTCTGCCTACAACGTGGCCGCCGGGGCCCGGCGTATTTCGGTTGTCATGCCCGCAAACAGTGAGGAAAGGTCGAGCCACCCGTCCGGCCTGCGGCCCGTCACCTTTTCGGGCCATCCGCAGACGCCGTCCTGTCCGACATAGCCGACACATTGCGGCGCGGTTTCGTCGCGAAAATGCAGGACAGCCAGCTTTCCAGGCTCAAGGGCTTCGATCGGGTACCAGTTCAATTCTCATATTCCTTACTTTGACGGGCAACTTTTAGCCAAGCCGCTTGTCCGAGGCTTACGGCTTTTACGTTTTCAAACGGGGGTTTTGTGTCCGGAATGCTTGGCCGGTTTCTTAAAAAAAAGCAGGTCCCGGATCGACGGTCCGGGAGAACTTCCGGGGTCGCTTGCACTCGCAGGGTGTGGCGCATATGCCGCTTGAAAAAATCACGTGCCAACACGGCTTTGTGACGCGCAAGTACCTGACACGAATTGGCCATATTGCTATGGGACCGGCTGGATGCAACGGGCCGGCGGGAATTCGCGCTTTCATAACATTGCGATGACGACGAAGCCCTTTGCGGCTGCGCTAATTTTTTGCGCGTTCTTAACCATATCCCTGTAGGCGTCTTTGATGCTGCTCGGGACCAGATGGGTACTATGATGTCGAAGAAGATCGGATCTGAAGCTCTTTCCCGCCGTGCCTTGCTTCGCACGGCCGTCTCTGCCGGTGTTGCCGCACTTGCAGCGCCGGCATTCGCCCAGACGGCGATGGATGATCTGATCAATGCGCCTCGCCGCGGCACCTGGGACGACCAGTTCGACGCCAAGGCCGCATCCAGAACCGCCGTCAATGTCGTCTCCAACAATCCGGTGCTCGGCGCCGGCGGACCGGCGAACATCCAGCAGGCGATGGTCGACTACCAGCAGATCGTTGCAAACGGCGGCTGGCCCGAGGTCAATCCCGGCCAGCAGCGCCTGCGCCTCGGCGTCGTCGATCCGTCCGTGCAGCAGTTGCGCCAGCGCCTGATGATATCGGGCGACCTGCCGCGCGAGGCAGGCATGTCTTCCTCGTTCGACAGCTATGTCGATGGCGCGGTCAAGCGTTTTCAGGCCCGCCACGGCCTGCCCGCCGACGGCGTGATGGGCGAATTTACCGTCAAGGCGATGAACATATCGGCCGACGTGCGCCTGCGCCAGTTGGGCACCAATCTGGTGCGCCTGCAGTCCATGTCGGGCGATCTCGGCCCCCGCTACGTGATGGTCAATATTCCGGCCGCCTATATCGAGGCTGTTGAAAACGACCGCGTGGCGCTGCGCACCAATGCTGTCGTCGGGCGCATCGACCGTCCGACGCACGCCATCAACTCGAAGATCTACGAGGTCATCCTCAACCCCTATTGGACTGCGCCGCGCTCGATCGTCGAGAAGGACATCGTGCCGTTGATGCGCAAGGACCCGACCTATCTCACCCGCAACAACATCCGCCTGATCGACGGCAAGGGTAACGAAGTGGCGCCGGAAACGGTCGACTGGTTCGCGCCGAAGGCGCCGAACCTGATGTTCCGGCAGGATCCCGGCAAGATCAACGCCATGGCCTCGACGAAGATCAACTTCCACAACCCGAACAACGAATACATGCACGACACGCCCCAGCAGGGTCTGTTCAACAAGCTGATGCGCTTTGAGTCCTCCGGCTGCATGCGTGTTCAGAACGTCCGCGACCTCATCACCTGGTTGCTGCGCGACACAACCGGCTGGTCGCGCCAGGAGATCGAGCGGGTGATCTCGACGCGCCAGAACAACCCGATCAAGCTTGCCGTCGAAGTGCCGGTCTATATCGTCTACATCACCGCCTGGTCCGCGAAGGACCGTGTCGTGCAGTTCCGCGACGATATCTACGAGCGTGACGGCAACCAGGAACTGGCGCTGCAGACGACCACCGGCATCGAAAAGCCGGCCGGCGCTGCCGACGACGATCTGCTGCCGCAATAAGATCTGCCCCTTTTTCCGTCCATGAGAAGCCGCATCTGCCAACGGTGCGGCTTTTTCGTTTTCTAAGAACATCTCCGCGTCTTCCGGCGAGCAAATGTCGTTCCCCGTATTGCTCTGCGCAAGGCGTAAGGCTAAGACGCGACATTGCAATGCCCACCCCTTTGAGGAGCCTCGCACATGTCGAACACCGACGTCTTCTTCTCCCGCCCGCTCGCAGAATCCGATCCGGAAATCTTTGGCGCGATCGAGAAGGAACTGGGTCGCCAGCGCCACGAAATCGAGCTGATCGCTTCGGAGAACATCGTTTCCCGCGCTGTGCTTGAGGCGCAGGGTTCGATCATGACCAACAAGTATGCGGAAGGTTATCCGGGCAAGCGTTATTACGGCGGTTGCCAGTTCGTCGATATCGCCGAGGAACTCGCCATCGAGCGCGCCAAGAAGCTGTTCGGCGTCAATTTCGTCAACGTCCAGCCGAATTCCGGTTCCCAGATGAACCAGGCCGTGTTCCTGGCGCTGCTGCAGCCGGGCGATACCTTCATGGGCCTCGACCTCAACTCGGGCGGCCATCTGACGCACGGTTCGCCGGTCAACATGTCCGGCAAGTGGTTCAACGTCGTCTCCTACGGCGTGCGCGAAGGAGACAACCTGCTCGACATGGACGAGGTGCAGCGCAAGGCCGAAGAAACCAAGCCGAAGCTGATCATCGCCGGCGGCACCGCCTATTCCCGCATCTGGGACTGGAAGCGTTTCCGCGAGATCGCCGATTCGGTCGGCGCCTATCTGATGGTCGACATGGCCCATATCGCCGGTCTGGTTGCCGGTGGCCAGCATCCGTCGCCGTTCCCGCATTGCCACGTCGCCACCACCACCACCCACAAGTCGCTCCGCGGTCCGCGCGGCGGCGTCATCCTGACCAATGACGAGGAACTGGCCAAGAAGTTCAATTCGGCCGTCTTCCCGGGCCTCCAGGGCGGTCCGCTGATGCACATCATCGCCGCCAAGGCTGTCGCCTTCGGTGAAGCGCTGCAGCCGGACTTCAAGGATTATGCCGCCCAGATCGTCAAGAATGCCAAGGCGCTGTCCGAAACGCTGATGGCCGGTGGCCTCGACATCGTTTCCGGCGGCACCGACAACCACCTGATGCTGGTCGACCTGCGCAAGAAGAACGCCACCGGCAAACGCGCCGAGGCGGCTCTCGGCCGCGGCTACATCACCACCAACAAGAACGGCATTCCCTTCGATCCGGAAAAGCCCTTCGTCACCTCCGGTATCCGCCTCGGGACGCCGGCCGGCACGACGCGCGGTTTCAAGGAAGCGGAATTCAAGGAGATCGGCAATCTCATCATCGAGGTTCTCGACGGCCTGAAGGTCGCCAACTCCGACGAAGGCAATGCCGGCGTCGAAGCCGCCGTGCGCGACAAGGTCGTGGCGCTCACCGGCCGCTTCCCCATGTATCCGTACATGTGATCCCAACTGGTACCAATGGGGACCGCATTCGCGGTCCCTCTTGCAAGCCTAAGGAGAGGCGATGCGCTGCCCCTATTGCGGTTCGGAAGACACGCAGGTCAAGGATAGTCGTCCGGCCGAGGATTACACCTCTATCCGCCGGCGGCGTATCTGCCCGGATTGCGGCGGCCGCTTCACGACGTTCGAGCGCGTGCAGCTTCGCGAACTGATGGTCACCAAGAAGACCGGCCGCAAGGTGCCGTTCGACCGCAACAAGCTGGTGCGATCCTTCCAGATCGCGCTGCGCAAGCGGCCGGTCGACAACGACCGCATCGAGCGGGCGGTTTCCGGCATCGTGCGTCGACTCGAGAGCTCGGGCGAGAACGAGATTTCGTCGGAAGAGATCGGGCTGCAGGTGCTGGAAGCATTGAAAAGCCTCGATGACGTCGCCTTCGTGCGCTACGCCTCTGTCTATCGCGATTTCTCCCATGCGGAGGATTTCGAAAAGGTGATCCAGGAGATCAACGCCAAGATCGCCCGCGATCCCGGCATCGAGCCGTAGCCATGACGAGCGCTGCCGAAGACCGGTGGTTCATGGCGTCGGCGCTGCGCCTGTCGCGCCTTCATACCGGTCAGACAGGCACCAATCCTTCGGTCGGCTGCGTGATCGTCAAGGACGGCGAGGTGGTCGGCTCCGCGGTCACTGCGCCCGGCGGGCGGCCGCATGCGGAAACCCAGGCGCTTGATATTGCCGGAGAGAAGGCGAGGGGAGCGACCGTCTATGTCACGCTCGAACCCTGCTCGCATTACGGCCGCACCCCACCTTGCGCCAACGCGCTTGTCGAGGCGGGCGTCGCCCGTGTCGTCATCTCGCTGACCGATCCCGATCCGCGCGTCTCCGGGCGGGGGATTGCGATCCTGCGCGATGCCGGGATTATCGTGGAGACCGGCCTGATGGAGGACGAGGGGCGCCGGGCGCTCGCCGCTTACCTCACCCGCCAGACGAAGGGCCGCCCGCATGTGACTCTGAAGCTTGCCGTTTCCGCCGACGGCATGCTCGGCCGCCGCGGCGAGGAAGTGTCGATCACCGGACCCGAGGCGCGGGCGCAAGTGCACCGGCTGAGGGCCGAAGCCGATGCGATTCTCGTCGGTATTGGCACGGTGCTGTCGGATGATCCCGAGCTGACGGTGCGCATTCCGGGGCTGGAGAAACGCTCTCCGATCCGCATCGTGCTGGATCGTCGGCTTGAACTGCCGCTGGATTCCAAGCTGGTGAGGAGTGCGCGGGACGTGCCGGTGATTGTCGTGGCTGCGCCGGGTTCTGCCTTGTCGGTTGAGAGTGGGGCGACACCCCCCTCTGCCCTGCCGGGCATCTCCCCCTCAAGGGGGGAGATCGACCAGCGGCAGGCTCATCCGTCCCATTCAAGCTCCGATATCGGGGCGGCAGACGAGTCGGCTGGAGTTGCGCAAGGTGCAGGCTCCTTGCCGATCTCCCCCCTTGAGGGGGAGATGCCCGGCAGGGTAGAGGGGGGTGCCGCTCCGCGCTCCACCGCCAAAGGTGATCTGGCTACGAAGGCCGCGGCCCTCCAATCGGCCGGCGTCGAGATCATGGAGAGCACCGAACTCGACATCCTCCTGGCGATCCTCGCGGTTCGCGGCATGTCCTCGCTTCTGGTCGAGGGCGGCGCAGCCATCGCAAAGACATTCCTCGAAGCAGATCTCGTCGACCGCATCCTCCTGTTCCAGGGCGCCGGCATTGTCGGCGAGGGCGGGCTTGAATCGCCGCTGACGCCATCCGATATGCCGGCAGGATTTAAGCTCGTGCGCGAGGAAAGCTTCGGGCCGGATCGCTGCTTCGAATACGAAAGAGGTTTCTGATGTTCACCGGAATTGTCACCGATGTCGGCACGGTCGCGGCAACGACGCCCATGGACGAAGGCGTCAAGCTCAGGATCGCCACCAACTACGATCCGAAAACCATCGACATGGGCGCCTCGATTTCCCATGGCGGCGTCTGCCTGACGGTGACAAACCTGCCGGACGAAGGCAGCAACGAGCGCTGGTTCGAGGTCGAGGCCTGGGAAGAGGCGCTGCGGCTGACGACGATCGCTGAATGGACCGAGGGCACGCGCGTCAATCTCGAGCGGGCGCTGAAGATCGGCGACGAGCTCGGCGGCCATATCGTCTCCGGTCATGTCGACGGCAAGGCGGAAATTCTCGGCATTGAACATGAAGGCGAGGCGGTCCGCATCCGTCTTCGGGCACCCGAAGCGCTTGCCCGATTTGTGGCTCCGAAGGGCTCGGTAGCGCTGGATGGCACCTCGCTGACCGTCAACGCCGTCGAGGGCACCGATTTCGACGTTCTGCTGATCCGCCACACGCTCGCCGTCACCACCTGGGGTGATCGCAAGGCGGGTGATTTCGTCAATTTCGAAGTCGATACGATGGCGCGTTACGCAGCACGGCTTGCGGAATTCCCGGCGAAAAGCTGACGGCTTGCCGGCCGCTCAGTTTTCGCGCGCCATCACCACGATCGGGCCATGGTAGTCGGCGCGGGCGAACTCGCGAAAGCTGAGCTTCGCAGCGACCCTCAGCGACGCGCCGTTTTCAGGGCTGATGATGCAGGTCATCCTGCGATCGGGGAAATGTGCTTCGCCCCAGGAGATCATCGCGCCCACCGCCTCGGTCGCGTAACCGCGGCCATGGACGGAAGGGATGAGTGCCCAGCCGGTCTCGAGCGTCCCCTCGATCGAGGGCTGAAATTCGCGGCGCATATCCTGGAAGCCCGCTTCGCCGAGAAAACGCCCGGTTGCCTTCTCTTCGATCGCCAGGAACCCGAAACCCATCAGGTGCCACATGCCGTTGACACGCAGCATACGGCTCCAGCTGGTTTCGCGGGACGAGGGGATGCCGGAAATATAGCGGACCACGTCCGGCTCGGCCCAGAATTCCGCATAGGTCTCGAACTCCTCCAGTCGATGAGGACGCAGGATCAGCCGTTCGGTTTCGAGGGTCGGGATGGTGGTCATGGCGGGCTCCATGGTGCGGGATGGCACCGATCTTTATCGCTGCTCGCTCAGGTATTCCCGATTCGCATCGCTGCGTTCAGCGAAAATTGCTTGCCATTCCCCTCAGAGCGTGTTTTGACCGCCACCTGCCCGAGACCCATATGACTATCGGCCCGCTTTGAAGGCGATATCGATCTCATGCTGGGCCGATTTGAACAAAGGTGAATCATGTCACGCGAAACCGCTCCACACCTCCTCGTCGTCGAGGCGCGTTTCTACGACGATATGTCCGATGCGCTGCTCGACGGTGCGACCCATGCGCTGAAGGCGGCCGGGGCGACCTATGACGTGGTCACCGTTCCGGGTGCGCTCGAAATCCCGCCGGCAATCGCCATGGCGCTCGATGCGTCGGAAGAGGGCGGCACCGATTACGACGGTTTCGTCGCACTCGGCATGGTCATCCGCGGCGAGACCTACCATTTCGACATCGTCTCGAACGAATCCTCCCGTGCCCTGATGGACCTCGCCGTGTCGGAATCGCTGGCGATCGGCAACGGCATCCTCACCTGCGAGAACGACGAACAGGCCTGGGCGCGCGCCCGCCGTTCCGACAAGGACAAGGGCGGCTTTGCCGCCCGTGCGGCGCTGACCATGATCGCGCTGCGTGACAAGCTGAACGGTGGTTGATTGATGGCAAAGGAAGGCGAACACCCGGTCAAGCCGGCAAACCAGCGCGGCGCCGCCCGTCTGGCGGCTGTGCAGGCGCTCTACCAGATGGATGTCGGCGGGACCGGCGTGCTGGAGGTCGTGGCTGAATATGAGGCGCATCGCCTCGGCCAGGAACTCGACGGCGACACCTATCTGAAGGCCGACGCCTCCTGGTTCCGCTCGATCGTTGCCGGCGTCGTGCGCGACCAGGTGAAGATCGATCCGCTGATCCGCGCCTCGCTGCAGGAAGACTGGCCGCTGTCGCGTCTCGATTCGACGCTGCGCGCCATCCTGCGTGCGGGTACTTTCGAAATCCTTGAGCGCAAGGACGTGCCGGTGGCCGTCATCGTTACCGAATATGTCGAGATCGCTCACGCCTTCTTCGGCGAGGAAGAACCGCGCATCGTCAACGCTGTCCTTGACCGCATCGCCAAGCAGGTGCGTGGCGAAACCAAGAAATAACAAACTAAAAACAACTCGGGATGGGACAGGCATGGACGGTGCGGTGAACGGTCTTCAGACGCAGATGAGCACCGCCCGGCGCAGTGTCGCCCTGCTGGCCGGGGCCCAGGCGGTCCTCGGTTCGGCGCCACCTCTGGTCTTCGCGCTTGGCGGCCTCGTCG
>NZ_JALBGW010000060.1:0-26513 GCF_023006485.1 Neorhizobium sp. BETTINA12A | reverse complement strand
GGTGTCCTATGGCGTTGCCGCCGTCGAACCCGGCATGTTCGCGCTCGCGCCGATCCCGGCCGTCAATCAGGCGCTGGAGCGCGCCGGCTGGACGATCGGCGATATCGAGCGGATCGAGATCAACGAGGCCTATGCGGCGGTACCGCTCGCGGTCCTGAAAGGGCTCGGCCTGCCGGAGGATATCGCCAATGTCGAAGGCGGGGCGGTGGCGCACGGCCACCCGATCGGCGCCACCGGCGCCATCCTGACGACGCGGCTTCTGCATTCGATGCAACGCGACGGCCTGAAGCGCGGTATCGTCACTCTCTGCATCGGCGGCGGCCAGGGCATCGCGCTGGCGCTGGAAATGCTGTGATTGGCGCAACGAAAAGCGCGGCAAGAGGGATTGCCGCGCTTTCCGTCTATCCAGGCAGAGAGGACCTTTTCGGATAGAGCTTTGGTTTTCAGATTTCCACCACGACGTAGTCCTCATCGATCGAGACCGGAAAGGTCTCGGCCTGATAAGGACCTTCCGTCAGCGCACCGCCCTTGGCGACGGAAACGTCGAAACTCTTGACGCGGGTGCGTGCCGGGTCGCACCAGGATTTGCCGGTGCGGATGTCGAATTCCCAGCCGTGCCAGGGGCAACGGACGAGCTCTCCGTGCCGCGTCATGCGGACCTTTCCGGGCTCGTCCGCTTCGGCCAGCCCCACGACCTGGCCGCGGCAGAGGTCGGCGCCTTCGTGCGGGCAGCGATTGGCAATGGCGAAGAACTCACCCTTGACGTTGAAGAGGGCAATGTCGCGGCCTGCGACCTTCACCAGCTTGGACTTGCCGATGTCGACTTCCTCGACCTTGGCGATGACATGACGGGCCATTCTCTATTTTAATCCATCGATACTGATTGCGTTTCCGGAAGAGCTGATATTGTCTTCAATTCAGGGCAGGCGGTAGACGCGCTTTGCGTTATCACGAAAGATCTGCGCGCGCTCGGTCGGCGACAGCGGCACCTTGAAGGCGTAGCGCGGATCGTCGAAATCCCAGTGCGGATAATCGGTCGAGAACATCAGCCGGTCGGTGCCGACCCAGCGCAGCGTGTCGAGCAG
Source organism: Neorhizobium sp. BETTINA12A (assembly GCF_023006485.1). Classification (NCBI taxonomy): domain Bacteria; kingdom Pseudomonadati; phylum Pseudomonadota; class Alphaproteobacteria; order Hyphomicrobiales; family Rhizobiaceae; genus Neorhizobium; species Neorhizobium sp. BETTINA12A. Next base: position 25,428 of record NZ_JALBGW010000060.1, on the reverse strand, counting down.
GTGGCGGTTGTTTTCCGGCTCCTCGATCGGCTGGGTGGTGAACCAGACGTTCTCGCGGATATATTCGGACGGCGGCCGCTTCACATGCGGCACCTCGGAGCGCATCCGTTCCCACTGCTTGTCGAGTCGCCACATCAGGGGTGCCGCCCAGGCGAAGCCGCCTTCGACGACGACCAGTTTCAGCTTCGGGAACCGTTCGAAGACGCCCTCGAACACCATGCTGGTGACGACGCTCTGCAGGCTGTGGGAGAAGGCGTAGTGCTCCTCGATATAGAAGTTCAGCCAGCCGGCGCCGCTATTGGTGTGCTGGCCGTAGGCGGCGGAGTGCATGCCGATCGGCATGTCATAATGTTCGGCAGCCTCATAGATCGGCCAGTAGCGACGGCGGCCCGCCGGCTCGATGGTGCGCGGCGGAATGGCGATCTGGGCAAAACTCCGGTCGCCGATGCGCGCCTCGATTTCGGCAAGAGCCGCCGGCACGTCTTCCTGGGTGACGCAGATCGAGGCTTTGAGCCGCGGATCCGGGCCGGTCCATTTGTCGAGCTGCCAGTCGTTGACGGCGGCGCACATGGCCGCGCCGAGTTCCTGGTTCAGCGTCGAGGAGCCCGCCGCGAGCGGCTGGAGTATGCCGTATTCGATGCCGAGCGGGTCGAGCAGCTGTTCCTGCAGAAAGGCGAGGTCGGAGGCCGGCGGCCCGCCGTTCGGCGGCCACGAGTCGCGGCGCATGCCATTGCCGGGCGTCATGCGTGGGTAAGGCAGGGTGCCGACCACCGGATTGGCGCTGCGCTGGCCGTAATCCGCCAGATGGTCGCGCCAGCGGACGGGCAGGAATTTCGCGAGTTCCGCGGGCGAGCCGAAAGCCGGATGGATGTCGCAATCGACGATCCCGAGCTTGGCGTCTGCCCCCTTGTCCTTTTCCAGAGTGGTGTCCTTGTCCAGAACGGCCTGGTCCATGGCTTAGTCCTCCAGTCGCGGATAGGTGGCGAGTGCGTTCTCCCGAACCAGCCGGTCGATCAGCCGTTCCGGGAAGCCGGCGGGGATCGCTGCCTCGCCTTCGAATTGCGCATGCGGATAGTCGGTCGAAAACAGCAGCATGTCGTCGCAATCGAGATGTTCGATGATGCGTTCCAGTTCGGCCGGATCGCGCGGCGCGTCGAAAGGCTGGGTGGTCATGCGGATCCGGCGTCGAACGAGGGCCGACGGTGGCTCCTTGACCCAGGGGATCTCGATGCGGGCGCCGCGCCAGTCCTTGCTCATCCGCCACATCTGGCCGGGCAGCCAGGAGACGCCGGATTCGATCAGCACGATCTTCATGTCGGGAAACTTGCCGAGCACGCCTTCGGAAACGAAACTGCCGACCTGGGCTGCAAAACCCTGGACCTGATGGACGTAATCCTCGGCGAGATAGGAGAGGAAACCGCTCTGGCTCGGCGCATGCCGATAGGCGCTGCCGGCATGCACGCCGAGCGCGAAGCCATGCCGCTGTGCGGCTTCGTAGACCGGCCAGTAGGTGCGGCGGCCGAGCGGCATCTCGCCCATGCAGAGGGTCAGCACCTGCACGAAGCGCTTGTCATCGGCGAAGCGCTCGATCTCCTCGACGGCTGCTTCCGGGTTCTGCATCGGCAGGACGAGCGACGCGCGCAGGCGCGGGTCGCGGTCCAGCCATTCCGCCTTCAGCCAGTCGTTGGTGGCGCGGCAGACGGCGGTCGCGAGATAGGGATCGTAGATCGCGTGCACGGCGGTAACGCAGTTGAGGATCGCGTATTTGAGACCGTAGGGATCGAGCAGGTTTTTCCGCAGCTTTTCGACGCCCTTGCCCTCCGTCGCCTTCCAGTCCTCCCGAAAGAAGGGCTTGGTGCGTGTCGGGAAATTGGTGAGCTCGAGACGGTCGACATCGCGCGTGGTGACGATCTCGCGCCAGTAGTCGTCGAAATAGGGAAGAAGATCCTCGCGCCCCGGCGCGTCTGGATGAACGTCACAATCGATCGCGCCCAATTGCGAAAGCACAGGGCGCTGCTGGGTCACAGCAGTATCCACCGCTTAAAACCTCCCTTGTCTGTCGGCCCGACCGCTCGTTTTGCGGCGGACCTGAACCTCACTCCCGGGCGGCACGTCGACAGACGGTGGCCACCCTCGCATCAGCGATGCGTTTCCTCGATTTGGGAGGGTAAGCGGCACGGGGAGCCAAGAGAATATGCTTTTTCATCGTAGCGGCTTTCTCGATTCGAGAAAGCCAAAGGCCTTCCAGTTTTTCTTCCCAGGCAAAAGTGGCGCGCTCAAGCGGCGCGGTCGCCGATCACCAGAGCCGTGTGCATATGGATACGCAGCCATTCCATCAGCGCGCGCACGGTTGGTTTGCGCGCCTGGGTCTGGGGGATGAGTGCCTTCAGCCAGAGCTCCGCCACGGGAAAGTCGGGCAGCAATTCGATCAGCTTGCCGCTCCGGATCGATTCCTCCGCCACGTAATTCGCCACCATGGCGACGCCACGGCCCCGGAGCGCCAGGTCGTGCAGGATCTGGGTATCGTTGGCGCTGAAGGCGGAGCGCACCTCGACGTCGATCGGGCCGCCGGGGCTCAGGAACGACCAGGTCGAGCCGGTCGCGTGGAAGGTAAGGCAGATATGATCGACGAGGTCGCGCGGATGTTTCGGCAGGCCGCGGTTTTCGAGATAGTCGGGAGCGGCGCAGAGTTTTCGCGGGTAGGGACAGAGCGGCTCGTCGATGACATTCGAATAGGAGGCGGGCAGGGCTCCGAGCGCGATGTCATATCCCTCTTCCGCCGGATTGACGGAACGGTCGACCAGGGCAAGGTCCATGGTGACGTTCGGGTTCTCCTGCTGGAAGTCGCTGAGGATGCGGGCGAGGAAGGCGATCGTCACCGTCGTTGGCGCCTTGATCCTCAAATGGCCCTCGATCCGCTGAGCGACCGCGGCCGCTCCGCTGATGGCATCGTCGATCTCCTTGACCAGCGATTGGTAGCGGGGGAGGTAGCGTTCGCCGACCTCCGTCAGGATGATCTGGCGGGTCGAGCGGATGAAGAGTTTCACCCGCATCTGGTCTTCCAGCCGGCTGACGCGTTTCGTCACGACCGAGGGTGCGACGCCGAGATGACGGCCCGCCGCCGAAAAACTGCCGGACCGGGCAACCGCCAGAAACGTGCGGATATTGATAAGCGTATCCAATGTCTTAGGTCTCCCATGCCGCTCTGCCGAGCGGTCCTCCTCGTAAACGGTAGCACAATTCATCTTTCTATTTTCGAGAAAAGTGAATGTAAAAAAATGGTGCTTTTCCCCTGCACGGGAAAAGGTCAATCTAACAGAAGAGGGAATTCCGATGCCGGGTGGCATCGCCGCGACCGGCAGGGAGAGCCGGCGCAGATCGGAATTCAGAAAAAGGGAGTTTGCAGTTGGCCAAGGCCAATCCCGTCCGAACCGAAGGCCCAAATGCTCCGCATCATGCGGTGTTTATCAGGGATCTTGTCAATCGCAGGGCGCGCGCCAGATCGTTCCGAAGCAATCGGTGAGCCGTCGGGATTGAGCAGCTGTTCGGGAAAGCGGCACCGCTTGCGGTGAAAAGGGAGATCGCGGTCGGTGGCCGCAGAAATTTTGAGCGTCGAGTGCCGGGATCGGGTCCCGGGCGCGATGCTCGATCGTCAGTTCCAGGGAGGAGAGACACGTGACGACAAACACATCCATAACTTCGGCCATTCAGAAATGGTCGCGCCGGTTTTTCATGGCGGCTGCGGGCAGCCTTGCCATCTCGGCCGCGGCCGGTCTGCCTGCCTTCGCGCAGGATGCTGAATGGCAGAAGGTGATCGACGCGGGCAAGAAGGAGGGCTCGCTCGTCCTCTATACCGCGCTCGTCGGCCAGCCGAGCACCAAGCAGATCGCCGAGGCCTTCACCAAGCAATACGGGATTTCCGTCGAGGTGCTTGAAGCGCGCGCCTCCGAGATCCGCGAACGCGTCCGCGTCGAGCAGGCCGCCGGCCGCTTCGCCGCCGACGTGATGTTCACCAGCGAAGGGCAGACCATGCTCTACGACAAGGAGGACAAGTCCGTCGATCCGCTGCCGGCGACCCCGAATTCGCAAAAGATCAACGACAAGTTCAAGGTCAAGGTGCCGATGGCCTCGGTCATGACCATTCCCTACGGGATCATGATCAATACCGGCCTTGTGAAGCCTGCGGACGAGCCGAAGAGCTGGAAAGACGTTGCCGACCCCAAATGGCAGGGCAAGATCCTCTCCGACGATCCGCGTGCGATCGGTGCCGGTTACCTCTGGTTCTTCTCGACCTATGACAGGATCGGCGAAGACTATGTCAAAAAGGTCGCGAGCCAGAAGCTCGTCTTCACCCGCGACCAGCGCGAATCGCAGCGCCGCACGGCCCGCGGCGAATATTCGATCTACATGCCGGTCATCATGACCGACTTCTCGGATCTGAAGGGGTTGCCGGTCAAGTTCATCATTCCCGAGGAGGGCGTTCCTTACGTTCTTTACGGTAACGTCATGCTCAAGAAGGCTCCGCACCCGAACGCCGCCAAGCTCTATCTCGATTTCATGCAGGGCCCGGTCGTGCAGAAAATCTATGCGGGCCTCGGCTACGGTCCCGTCCTTCCCGGCATGACCGAAGGCCTGCCGGCGGACGTCAAGGCGATTTCCGAAGCCAAGCTTTACGGCACGACGGACACGACCCGCCAGAACGAGATGTTGGCCAAGTCCAAGGACATCTTCAAGTAGGCCTCCCAGGCCGCTGCCGGTCCGATGTTCGGGCCGGCGGTGCCGTTTTTTCATACCCGGAGCCGCGAGGATCCCATGACGATTATCCACAATCGCCCCCTAGACGACATCGCCGAAACTGCGCCGACGATTGCCGGCAATGCTTTCACGCGCGCCTTTTCGGGCGGATCGCTGTGGCGTCTCATCGGCATGCTGGTGCTGATCCTGATCCTCGGCTTCCTGACGATCTATCCTCTCGCCATGCTGCTTTATGGCAGCCTGCATTCAACGCCGCCGGGCATGGCCGGCGAGTTCAATCTGAACGGCTACCGGTCGATCATGACCACCCAGAACCTCATCGTTCTGGCCAACACGATCGGCATTTCGCTTGCCAAAACCATACCGTCGCTGACGATCGCCGTGTTTCTCGCCTGGATCGTCGCGCGCACCGACACGCCGTTCCGGGGCACGCTGGAAGTGCTGATCACGCTGCCGTTCTTTATTCCGCCGATCCTGACCGCCATGGCTTGGGGCATGCTGGCCAACCCGCAGGTGGGCGTCATCAACATGGTCTGGCGCTGGGCAACCGGCGCGACCGATCCGCTCGTCAACATCTATTCCTATGGTGGCGTCATCTGGCACATGTGCCAGTATTCGATCCCGTTCCTGTTCCTGTTCATGGTCGATGCCTTCCGGGCAATGGACCCGTCGCTCGAGGAATCGAGCCGCATGTGCGGCGCCTCGCGCTGGACGACTTTTCGCAAGATCACGCTGCTCCTGATGCTGCCGGTGCTGACCAGCTCCTTCATGCTGAGCTTCATCAAGGGCATCGAGACCTTCGAGTCGGCGCTGTTCTTCGGCCTGCCCGCGGGCATCAAGGTGATCACCACCGACATCTACGAGTCGATCAACCACCGCGCGACGCCCGACTACCAGTACGCGACGTCGCTTTCCTTCGCGATCATGGGGCTGATGTTCCTGCTCGTCATCTGGCAGTGGTGGATGCTGCGCGGCAAAAGCTTCCAGACCGTCACCGGCAAGGGGTTTCGCCCGAGCGTCATGGAGCTCGGCCCCTGGCGCTGGGTCACCTTCGCCTTCTGTGTGCTGTTCTTCTTCATCACGGTCGTGCTGCCGATCGGACAGCTGATGCTCGGCTCGTTCTTCCGCTTCTTCGGCTTCTACACTTACGACATGCTGACCCTAGAGCACTACAGGGCCGTCTTCGCCAACAGCGAATTCTGGCGGGCGGTCCGCAATACGATGGTGCTCGGCCTGCTCGGCGCCACCGCGACCATGGCGCTCGGCGCGATCGTCGCTTACATCTCGGTGCGGACCCGCTGGCGCGGCCGCAACCTGATCGACAGCATGGCCTGGCTTCCGTGGATGATGCCGGGCATGGTGCTCGGCGTCGGTTTCCTCTGGGCGTTTGCGATGCTTCCGGGACCGATCCCGATCTATGGCACCATCTGGGCGCTGCTGCTTGCCTACATCGCGCTCGGCACGCCGGTTTCCGTGCGGGTGATGACCGGTGCTTATCACCAGCTTTCCTATGACTTGGAAGAATGTTCGCGGGTTCACGGCGCGAGCTGGTTCCAGACCATGTGGCGGATCATGGTGGCGCTTGCCTGGCCGGCCTTCGCCGTCGGCTGGGTGCTGACCTTCTTCGGCATCATGCGCGAACTGTCGGCGTCGATCCTTCTCTATTCGGTGGGATCGGAAACGCTGGCGGTCGTGCTGATGAAGCTCTGGGCCAACGGCAATGCCGAACAGGTGAGCGTCATCGGCCTGATGATGATGCTTCTGGTCATCGTGTTCCGCTGGGTGCAGCTCAGTTTCATCAAATCACGCATCAGCAAGCTTTAGGCTTCATGCCCGGCGGCTGCGGCTGCCGGCCGATTTTTGGTTGTCGTTTAAGCGGATCCTGGCATCCGCTCCGAAAGGAAGAGAAATATGGCTTCGGTGACGCTCGAAAACGTGAGCCGCATGTATGGCGCGGTAACCGCCGTGGACAACGTGAACCTGAAGATCAAGAGCGGTGAATTCGTCACGCTGCTTGGGCCGTCGGGCTGCGGCAAGACGACGACGCTGCGCATGGTGGCCGGCCTTGAGAAAAATACCGGCGGTCGCATCGCGATCGGCGACAATGTCGTGTCGGATTCGGAGAAGGGCTATTTCGTGCCCTCCGAACGCCGGCGTCTCGGCATGGTCTTCCAGTCCTACGCAATCTGGCCGCATATGACGGTGTTCGACAACGTCGCCTACCCCTTGCGCATCCGCCGCCGTCCCGACAAGGAAATCAACGATCGCGTCATGAACGCGCTGCGCCTGGTCGAGATGGAGCAATATGCCGAACGTCCGTCGCCGGCGCTCTCCGGCGGCCAGCAGCAGCGCGTGGCGATCGCCCGTGCGCTGGTGTTCGAGCCGGAAGTGCTGCTCCTCGACGAACCGCTCTCCAACCTCGATGCGCGCCTGCGCACCCAGATGGGCGACGATTTCCGGGCCCTCCAGCAGCGTCTGAAGATCACCGCCCTTTACGTTACCCACGATCAGGCGGAAGCCATGGCGCTGTCCGACCGGGTCGTCGTCATGCATGGCGGCAAGATTTTGCAGGTCGGCGCGCCGGAGGAAATCTACCGCCGGCCGGAAAACCGCCAGGTGGCCGCCTTCTTCGGAACGCCCAATCTCCTAAACGCGACGGTCAAGGACTGCCGCCCGAACGGCGGGCAATATTACAAGCTCTCGGTCGAAGGCCAGGGCTGGTCCGGCGACTGTCATGCGGCAACCGAAATGCCGAAGGGCGCGGATGTCACAGTCATGGTTCGGCCGGAAAACCTGCATGTCCGCGATGCGGGCCAGGTGAACGGCGATCTTTCGTGGTCAGGTGAGGTTTCGCAGGCGATCTTCCGCGGTTCTCACCGCTCGATCATGGTCAAGACGCCGGCGCAGACGCTGCATGTCGAGGCCTCGTCGCTTTCCCATGTCGATATCGGCCGCCCCGTCACGGTTGCTGCACCCGTGGAGGCTGCCTGGGCGGTGCGGAACTGATCGTTCCGGGGGCAGGCCGAAATATGGAAAACTTGCGTTTTGTCGCAGATATTCAATATTGAAGCGATGTTCCGGTCGTCCTCTTCTCGTCCGGCGCGATCCGCATTTCGATATGGCGCAGGTGAGGCCCAAGCATGACCACAGGCACCCGAACTCAGAATCCTCCCGGGCCTGAGAAGCAGGAGACCCGCCAGCAGCACGTGATCGACAAGCTCAGGACCTGGGCGAGCGACGGCACGATCGATCCGCGCAAGAAACTCTCCGAATCCGGGCTTGCCGAAGCGCTTGGCGTGTCGCGCACCCCGATCCGGCATGCGCTGGCCGTACTCGTTGAAGAGGGGGTCCTGCAGCGCGTCGGCGCCCGCGGTTATCGGGTCCGGGCCTACAAGGTGGCCGACGTGATCGAGGCGATCGAGCTGCGTTCGATGATCGAAGGTTATGCGGCCAAGAAGATCGCCAGCGAAGGCCCGTCGCCGACGCTGGTGGCGGAGCTCAAGGACTGCCTGCGGGAAGGTGACGACATCTTCGAAAACGGCGGCATCGACGATCCGGTCAACGAGGAGCGTTATGCGGCGATGAACCTGCGTTTCCACACGCTGATCATCGAGGCCGGTGGCGGAAACCTGCTGCACCAGCTAACCAGCCTGTTCGACCGCGTGCCGTTCGGCGCACCGGATTCGATCCGCTTCGACAACATCACCCGCAAGGAGCGGGCGCAGCATCTTCACTACGCGCACTGGCAGCACCATCACATGGTCTCGGCGCTGATCGCCCGCGACGGCGCCCGCGCCGAAAGCCTTTTCCGCGAGCATGGCGAGGGGGTGAAGATCAGCCTCGGCATCAGCAAGGGGCTTTTCGCGATCGACGGCTCGCGCATCCTGCCGATCTTCGATCTCGACAGTCCCGCTGGTCATATCAATGGCCTACTGCAAGACGAAAACGAAGACTAGGGACGTTTACAGGCGCCGAAATAATTCCGCTTGGGATCCCAAAATGCCGATTTTGTTCGCGGATGGCGGCAATCCGGATCAAGTTTGTTTTTCTGCGCTGCACCAAATATCACCATATATTATGCAAACAGCGTAATTCTAATGGGCTGTCGCGGCACTTTTGGCGGCGAGGCTGAAATCTGGTATTGTATCCCAAAAATGATTGCTCTATGAATTGCTTCGACCGGGAGGAGGCCTCGATTTCCGCCGAGCCGTCGAGGCGAGGTTCGAGAACCGGGCTGTTGGGAGGAGATGGCGGGAGGAGACCGCTGACCCTCAATTGCATGAGACATCTTGAGACGATGCATATCGTATCCCGAACCGGCTTTGCCGGCGGGCGGCATGCAGGAGAGCAACCGAGGGAAGGTTAAGAAAATGCCGAAGAATCTGACCCAGATCCTGAAAGAGAAGGGCAATACTGTCGAGATGCTGCGCAATTCGCGCATCGGCATGTATATCTATCCGGTCGTCGCACCGGAGTTTTCGAACTGGCGCACCGAGCAGATGGCATGGCGCCATTCGGCGGTCCTGTTCGACCAGTCCCACCACATGGACGAACTGATCGTCGAAGGCCCGGATGCGTCCGGGTTCCTGGAAAGCCTCGCGATCAACAGCTTTGCGAATTTCGGCGTCGACCGCGCCAAGCATTATGTTCCGGTGACGCCTGCCGGGCACGTCATTGGCGACATGATCATCTTCCGCGAACGTGACGACAAGTTCGTGCTCGTCGGCCGCGCGCCGACCGCCAACTGGCTGCGCTACAACGCTTCGCTCGGCAAGCACAACGTCAAGCTCACCCACGACCCGCGTTCGCCTTCGCGCCCGGACGGCAAGGAAGTCAATCGCGTTCACTACCGCTTCCAGATCCAGGGTCCGGATGCGCCGAAGATCTTTGAAAAGATGAATGGCGGCCCGATCCCCGACATCAAGTTCTTCCATGTCGACTGGATCAATATCGGCTCCAAGAAGGTCCAGGCCCTGCGCCACGGCATGGCCGGCGCGCCCGGCCTCGAAGTCTGGGGACCTTATGCCGAGAAGGACGAAGTCCGCGAGATCATCGTCAAGGCCGCCAAGGATGCCGGCGTCGACCTCTATCTCGTCGGTGCTCGCGCCTATTCGACCAACACGCTGGAATCCGGCTGGATTCCGTCGCCGCTGCCGGGCATCTACACCGGTGCCGACTTGCAGGGTTATCGCGACTGGCTGACGGAAGACAGCTATGAGGCGACCGGCTCGATCGGCGGCAGCCTCGTCTCCGACAATATCGAAGACTACTACGTCAATCCCTACGAGCTCGGTTACGGCATCTACATCAAGTTCGACCACGACTTCGTCGGCCGCGAAGCGCTGGAAAAGATGAAGGGTCAGCCGCAGCGCAAGAAGGTCACCTTCGAGTGGAACGCGGAAGACGTGATGAAGGTCATCGCATCGAACTTCGTCCCCGGCGGCGAGGCCTACAAGTGGATCGACCTGCCGCAGCCGAACTATGCGTCTTCGAGCGCCGACAGGATCATGCACGGCGACAAGGTCGTCGGCATGTCGATGTTCAACGGCTACAGCTATAACGAACGCTGCATGCTGTCGCTCGGCATCGTCGATGCCGACGTCCAGGAAGGCGACGTTCTGACGCTGATCTGGGGCGAGCCGAACGGCGGCACGGGCAAGACCTCGATCGAAAAGGGCCACAAGCAGGCCGAGATCCGCGTCCGGGTCTCGCCGACCCCCTATGCGGCCGAAGCCCGCGAAAACTATGCCGAAAGCTGGCGTACCAAGAAGGTCTGATCGTCCTCCCAGGATGTTGCACGAGAACGGCGCCCGCGGGCGCCGTTTTTGCGTTTTGGGGGTCGCTTAGGATGCGCCGCCGCTGTGATGCTGACGGGGAGAACTAAGAACTCCCTCATTCCTGTGCTTGTCACAGGAATCCAGCCACCGCGCGTCTTCGCGGTGAAGAGAGTCCTTTGCGCTCAAAGACTTGAGCGCGCTGGATCCCTGTGACAAGCACAGGGATGAGGAGAGCAACGGCATCGTCTCTCACCCCTGATCCCCCATCTTCCCCGGGTTCATGATCCCCAGGGGATCGAGCGCCGCCTTGATCTTCTTCATGACATCCACCGCCTTGCCGTGCTCCTTGCGCATGAACTTGAGCTTGGCGATGCCGATGCCGTGTTCGCCGCTGGCCGTTCCGCCGACGGCGAGTGCCCGTTCGACGACGCGGTCGGCCATCTCGTCGGCCTCCTTGAGATGCTCCGGATTGTTTGGATCGATCAGGTAGGCGGTGTGGAAATTGCCGTCGCCGACATGGCCGATGATCTGGCCTTTCAGCGACGAGGCGTCGATATCGGCGCGCGCCGCGACGATGCTTTCGGCAAGCCTGGAGATCGGCACGCAGATATCGCCGGTATAAAGATCGTAGCCCGGAATGATCGCCTTGGTGGCCCAGAAGAGATCGTGGCGGGCCTGCCAGAGTTTGGCGCGTTCGTCGGCATCCGCGGTCCAGCGGAAGGAAACCGCGTCGTGGCCTTTGGTGATCTCCTCGACGAGCTGAGCCTGTTCTTTCACCCAGGCCTCGGTGCCATGGAACTCGAAGAAAAGCGTCGGGGCGACCGGCAGGTCGAGCTTCGAATAATTGTTGACGCTGGCGATCGCCACTTCGTCCAGAAACTCCACGCGGGCGACCGGGATGCCATATTGCACCGCCTCGATCACCGCTTCCACGGCATTGGCGACAGTCGGGAAAGGACAGAAGGCAACCGACACGGCTTCCGGGATCGGATGCAGGCGAATGGTGAGTTCGGTAATCACGCCGAGCGTGCCCTCCGAGCCGACGAAGAGATGCGTGAGGTCGTAACCGGACGACGATTTTCTGGCCCGCGAGCCGGTCTGGATCGCTTCGCCGTCGGGTGTCACCACCCGGAGAGCCAGCACGTTTTCGCGCATCGTGCCGTAGCGGACCGAAGTGGTGCCACTGCCGCGGGTCGACGCCATGCCGCCGATCGAGGCGTCCGCGCCCGGATCGACCGAGAACATCAGACCGGTTTCGCGCAAGTCGACATTGAGCTGCTTGCGGGTGACGCCGGGCTGGACGACGGCCAGCAGGTCTTCCGGCCGGATCTCGAGGATCCTGTTCATCTCGCGGGTATCGAGTGAAATGCCGCCGCGGATCGGGATCGTATGGCCTTCCATCGAGGACCCCGCGCCGAAGGGCACGACCGGTACGCCATGCGCAGCACAGGCAGAAACGATCGCCCGGACCTCTTCTTCGGTGCGCGGAAATACGACAGCATCGGGCAGGTGAGGGGCAAGCCGCGACGTATCGTGGCTGTGATGTTCGCGAACGGAGGTCGATGTTACCAGCCTGTCGCCAAGCAAGCCCTTGAGTTGCGCAATCGCCTTGCTGACCGGCGTAACGAGATCATCCATGTGTTTTTCCTCCCCAATGTCCTGATGATGATTTGGATATCCGTGTCCCGGCTCAATCCGGGCGTGCCGACCAAGAGCGATCGGGTCGAGCTTCCGAGAAGAGCCGGCGTTCCGCTACACGGGTTTGAACGCCTACGCCGCATCCCAATCGATCGGCCGACGGATCCTCGCGGCCGAACGTTTTCTCCCGTAGACCCGATCTCCCGGTTCCACTCCGCCGCCGCATTTCATCCTCCGTGTATGCATAGCGGGACCGACGCGACATTCTAGACGGTTTGAAGCCGGGTTAAAGAGCCTGCAGGGAAAATCTCAGGCAGCCTGAGTTTTTGTATCCCAAAAGGAAATGGATGCTTGTCGTTCCGGCCCGAATGTGTTGAAATTCAAGTGCTCGGGTAGGTGATGTCAGGAGGAGGACATCACCTTGGGAGACCGGGCATAGGAGGAAATGGGTGTATACACGACTGTTCAAGACAGTTGCGGCTGCCATGGACATGGCAGGTTCGGTTTCGGCCGCGGAGATGGCGCAGCCTGATCCCCGCAGGTCCTTTGACGCATCGCTCGCAGGCGGGCTTTCCGCATCCGGCAGTTGCGTCCCTTCACGGAATTTCCGACGACCTTGTCGGTCCGCCAGCGAGCTAAGTCTCCACGCGGATTGATAGCGATATTCGCCGGCCGGAACGGGAAGGGAGCCTTCCGGTCTCTGATCTCAAAGGGAGGAGAAACACATGAAACTGAAGGCATTGCTCGCTTCGGCCTGCCTCGCGGCACTGGCCGCGTCCGCGCTGACCACGACTGCTCAGTCCGCCGACGTCGAGCTGACGCTGTCGCATTGGGTGCCCGCCACTCATGCGCTGCAGCCGGGTGGCATGGAAATCTGGGCGAAATCGATCAGCAACGCATCCAACGGCCGCATCAAGATCACCATCTATCCGGCCTCGCAGCTCGGAGCGGCTGCGGACCATTACGACATGGCGCGAGACGGCATCGTCGACATCGGTTTCATCAATCCGGGCTATCAGCCGGGCCGTTTCCCGATCATCGCGGCGGGCGAAATCCCGTTCCTGATCTCGAACGCCAAGGGCGGTTCGCGGGCGCTCGACGAGTGGTACACGCAATATGCCGCCAAGGAGATGAAGGACGTCCAGTTCTGCATGGCGATCGTCCATGATCCGGGCACGCTGCATGGGACCAAGGGGCCGATCGAGGTTCCGACCGATCTCAAGGGCAAGAACATCCGCCCCGCGCATGCCACCATGGCGCGGCTGGTCAATTCGCTGGGCGCGGCCTCCGTTCAGGTGCCGGCCGGCGACATGCGCGAACTGATCTCCAAGGGCGCCGCCGACATGACGGCGTCGCCGTGGAACTCGATCTACACGTTCGGCCTGCAGGACGTCACCAAGCACCATCTCGATCTGCCCTTCTACGTCACGACCTTCGCCTTCGTGATGAACAAGGCCAAGATCGATGGCCTGTCGCCTGCCGACCGCAAGGTGATCAACGACCATTGCACGCCGGATTGGGCGGAGAAGATGGCGTCCAAATGGGCGGATGCGGAGGCAGCCGGCCGCCAGAAGATGATCGATGCGGGCGGCCACACCATGTACAAGCCGACGCCTGACGAGGTCGGCCTTTGGAAGAAGGCGACGGCCTCGCTGCAGGGCGAATGGGAAGCCTCCGCCACCAAGGCCGGCGTCGATGCAAAGGCCGCCTGGGCAGGCCTCGGCGAGACGCTGAAGAAGTACAATGCCGACGTGAAGTGAGATTTCTTAAAGGTTGAACCGGGCGGGCGTTCGGCGCCCGCCCTTCCCATCATCCGTATTTCGAGCTCAGACATGACCCGATATCTCGAACGCTTCACCGAAGCAGTCGATACGATCGCCGGCCTCCTCTTGGGGCTGTGCACGATCCTGATCGTCGTCTCCACCATCGGCCGCTATATTTTTTCCTGGGCGATCCCGGACAGTTTCGACCTGTCCCGCTACCTGATCGGCGCCTGCATGATGTGGGGTTTTGCCTCGATCGGTTATCGCGGCGGCCATATCGCCGTCGATCTGCTTTATGAACCGCTGGGGCCGAAGGGGCGTCGGGTCCTCGATTTTATCGCCTGGAGCACACTGCTCGCCTTCACGGCCATGCTCGCCTACATGATGTTCTTCCGCCTGACGAGTGCTTACAACAGTAATGAAACCACCTTCGATCTGCGGATACCGGTCTGGCCGCTGATCGGCCTGATCTGGCTCGGCTGCGCCTCCGCCGTCGTCACGACGGCGGTCGTTCCCTTCCTGCGGCGCGAGGCCGACGCACCCAATCCGCTCGAGGGGCATGGCGTATGAACACCGCTGATCTCGTTGCCATTGGCGGCTTTGTCGCCATGTTCGTGCTGATGGGCCTGCGCGTGCCGCTCGGCGTCTCGATGGGTCTTGTCGGGGTCTTCGGGTTTGCCGCCATGCGCGGCATCGCGCCGGCGCTCAACCTTTTGACGACTTCGCCGATCCGGGTCATCACCGACTTCAACCTGACGCTGGTGCCGTTCTTCATCCTGATGGGCGTGTTCGCCACCAATTCCGGCATGTCTCGGGAATTGTTCAGGACCGGCAATGCCTGGCTCGGGCAGTTCCGTGGCGGGCTGGCGCTATCCACAATCGCCGCCTGTGCCGGATTTGCGGCGATCTGCGGCAGTTCGATCGCGACCGCCGCCACCATGACCCGCGTGGCGCTTCCGGAAATGCGCAAGGCCGGTTATGCCGATTCCACCTCCACCGGCGTCATCGCCGCCGGCGGCACGCTCGGCATTCTCATCCCGCCCTCGGTGATGATGGTCGTCTACGCGTTCCTGACGGAGACGGATGTCGGGCAACTGCTGATGGCGGGCGTCGTGCCTGGCATCCTCGCGACCCTGATGTACATGGCGACGGTGCTGATCGCCCATGGCAAGCGCTTGCCGCCCGGCACGAAGTTCGATCTGAGGGAAGCGCTGACCTCCCTGCGGGACGTCTGGGCGGTGTTGGTCCTGTTCCTCGCCGTCATCGGCGTCATCTATCTCGGCATTGCGACGGCGACGGAAGCGGCGGCGGTCGGGGCGATGCTGACGATGATCATCGGCATCCTGCGCGGCCGGCTGGGTTTGAAGCTGATCATGCAGAGCCTCGTCGAGTCGCTGCGCACCTCCGTGTCGCTGTTCAGCGTGCTGATCGGCGCAATCCTGTTCGGCTATTTCCTGGCGATCACCCAGTCGCCGCAGAAGCTGACGGCCTTCCTGGTCGGCATGGACCTCGGCCCCTATGGCACGCTGACGCTGATCCTGGTGATCTTTTTCATCGCCGGCGCTCTCATGGACGAGATGGCGATGATCATCCTGCTGGTGCCGATCGTCTTTCCGGTGATCACCCATCTCGGTTTCGACCCGATCTGGTTCGGCGTCATCATCGTGGTCTCCTGCGAACTCGGGATGATCACCCCGCCGGTCGGGATCAACGTCTTCGTCATCAACTCGATCGCCAAGGACGTGAAGATCACGACGATTTATGGTGGAGTGATGCCGTTCATCCTGACGGACATCATCCGGCTCATCCTGCTCGTTCTCTTCCCGGCGATCGCGCTGTGGCTGCCAACGACGATGCGATAGGAGGATAGGATGCAGGCTCCGGGTCTGAGACAACTTTGCGAAATCCGCGCCGAACTCGGCGCACCGATCGAGAAGGGAGGCGGTCCGGGCGGCCGCTGGCGGATCATCCCGATCATCGGCGGCGTGGTAGAGGGGGAGCGCCTTTCCGGGCGCGTCCTCAATCTCGGCGCGGACTGGCAGAGCGTCTATGACGCCGGTTATGCGGAGCTCGATACCCGCTACGTGATCGAGACCCATGACGGAGCGATGATCGACATCCGCAATTTCGGTTTCCGGCATGGACCGCCGGAGGTGCTGGCGAAGCTTGCGGCGGGCGAGACGGTCGATCCGGCGCTCTATTACATGCGCACCAGCCCGCGCCTGCAGACGGGCGATCCGCGATATGCCTGGCTCAACCACACCATGTTCATCGGCACCGGCGAGCGTTTGGCAAATGCGGTCAGGATCGGGGTTTTCGAAGTGCTCTGATCCACCAGACATTTCGAAACAAGAAGGCCGCCGGATCATGAACCCGGCGGCCTTTCTGTTTGGCTTTTTTGGCATCAGGCCATGTGGATCGTCTTGACCTCAAAATAGTTTTCGAGACCTTCCGGACCGCCTTCGCGGCCGATGCCGGACTGCTTGAACCCACCGAACGGATGGTGGATGTCGACGATCATGCCGTTGACGGTGACGCTGCCGGTGCGCATGCGGCGGGCAAACGCATAACCACGCTCCGGATCGGAGCTGAAGACCGCGCCGGACAGGCCGTAGGTGCTGTCGTTGGCGATGTTTGCCGCTTCGTCATCGTCCTTGTAGCTGATGATCGACACGACCGGTCCGAAGATTTCCTCCTGGGCGATCTTCATGTCCATCGTCACGTCGGTAAAGACGGTCGGCTCGATGAAGTAACCGCGGTCGAGACCGGCCGGACGGCCGCCGCCGCAGGCAACTGTCGCACCGCCTGCACGGCCGGCGGCGATGTAACCTTCGACGCGGGCAAGCTGGCGGGCCATGGTGAGCGGGCCCATCTGGGTCGTCGGATCAGCTGGATCGCCGACCTTGATGCTCTTCACCGCCCCGACATAGAGGTCGATGAATTCCTGTTTGCGGGATTCCGGCACCAGGATGCGGGTCAGCGAGAAGCAGACCTGGCCGGTGATCGGCATGGAATAGACCATCAGCGCCGGCAGCGCCTTGGCGAAATCGGCGTCATCGAGAAGCACGGCTGCGGACTTGCCGCCGAGTTCGAGGCTGACGCGGGTCAGGCGGTCGGCGCAGGCAGCGGCGATCGTCTTGCCGGCAATCGTCGAACCGGTGAACGACACCTTGTCGACGCCCTGGTGGCGAACGAGGTAGTCGCCGCCTTCGCGGCCGGCCGGCACCAGGTTGAAGACACCCTTCGGAATGCCGGCCTGCTCGATGCACTCGGCAAGCAGATAGGCGTCGAGCGGGGTTTCCGGCGAGGGCTTGGCGACGATGGTGCAGCCGGCGGCAAGCGCTGCCGAGACCTTGTAGTTCAGCAGTACCATCGGCGCGTTCCACGGCGTGATCGCGGCGCAGACGCCGACCGGCTCGCGCACGACGCGGACTTCGCCGCCATCGGCGCGCTTGCGCTGATCGACGAACTCGTCGTTCTCGATCAGGCCGGCATAATAGTTGTAGAGGCCGGGGTTCTGGCCGACCAGCTTCTTGGTCAGGAAGATCGGCGCGCCGACCTGGGTCGTCCAGGCATTGGCGATCTCGTCGAGGCGTGCGGTCAGGAGGTCGGCGACCTTGCGCAGGTAACCGGCGCGTTCCTTGAAGGTCATGCGCGGCCATGGGCCGTTGTCGAAGGCATCGCGGGCGGCGGCAACGGCCTTGTCGATATCGGCATTGCTGGCTTCCGGATAGCTCATCAGCACTTCTTCGGTCACCGGCGAGATGACGTCGAGCTTGTTGGTGCCGAGCGGGGCTACCCATTCACCGCCGATGAAGAACTTTTCGGGGGTTTTCAGAACCTGTTCGTTTCTGACAGCGACATTCATTTCAGTCTCCTCCTCTGATAGAATGATTTCCAAAAGCCGCGGCCCCTTCATCTTGAGAAGATCCCGCAGGCATGACGACAATTCCTCGCCCTTTTCGCAGCGGACAGCCTTGCAGCCCTGCGCCTCGGCGATCTGCACAAAATCCATGTGGCGGATATCGACGCCGTCGATGCGGCCGGAGCCGCTCCGCTCGGCAATCGCCTTCAGCACCTTGTAGCCGCCGTTGTTGAGGATGACGATCATGAGATCGGCATCGTATTCGACGGCAGACCAGATCGACTGGATGGAGTAGAGGCTCGATCCGTCGCCGATGACGGCAATGACCGGCTGTTCCGGCTTGGTCAGAGCGGCGCCGACCGAGCCGGGCAGGGCGTAACCCAAGCCGCCGCTGGCAGTCGCGAAAAAACCGCCGGGCCGTTCGATCGGGAAAAAGTCGTGCAGCGCGTCGCGGCCGCCCGGCGCTTCCTCGAAGACGATGCTGTCAGGCGAACGGACGTCGGCCAGCGTCTGGTAGAAGAATTCCTGGGTGATGCCCTTCGGTGTTTTCAGGCGCGGAATGGTGCGGGCCGGGCCGTCGGTACGCGGCGCACGGCAGCGCAGGCGGTAGACAAGGCTTTCGGTCGCGGCGCGCAGGTTCGAGACCATGGCGTTGCCGACGATGGCGCTTGCCGCCTGGGCGGGGTCGTCGGTGATCAGCCAGAGTTCCGCGCCTTGCGGAATGTCCGGGCCGGAGCCGGCGAAATGATAGGTGAAGGCCGGCGCGCCGAGCACGAGCACGAGATCGGCACCGTGCAGGCAGTTCGCGAGCTTCGGCTGGTGGGCCGGCAGGAAGCCTGCAAACAGCGGATGGCGTTCCGGAAAGCTGCAGCGGGACGACAGCGGGCTCACCCAGACTTTCGCCTGCAGGATTTCCGCAAGCCGCACCGTCGTATCCCAGGCATTGTCGAGATCGACGCCGGGGCCGACGACGAGCACCGGCTCGCGGGCTTCGTTCAGCCGGCGGGCGAGATCGTCAATTGCGGAGGCGGGCGCGCTGATCACCGTTTCCACATCGCGAATGGCGATCGGGGCTGCCTGCGCCTGCCAGTCGCTGAGCGGCACCGACACCATGACCGGGCCGCGCGGTGCCTGCATCGCCATGTAGTAAGCACGTGCGATTGCCGCCGGCACGTCTTCGGCGCGTGCCGGTTCGCAGGCCCATTTTACATAGGGTTTTGGAAACTCGGTCGGGCTTTCGGCGAACAGGAACGGATCATGCGGCAGCAGTTCGCGGCTCTGCTGGCCGGTGGTGATGATGAGAGGCGCGCGGTTGCGATAGGCCGTGTAGATATTGCCAAGCGCATGGCCGAGGCCGGCGGCCGAATGCAGGTTTACGAATGCCGGCTTGCGGCTCACCTGCGCATAGGCGTCCGCCATGGCGACGACGATCGATTCCTGCAGGCCGAGCACATAGGAGAAATCCTCCGGCACGTTGACGAACATCGGCAGTTCGGTCGATCCCGGATTGCCGAAAATCCGATCGATGCCCTTCTGTCTCAGAAAATCGAAAACTGCCTCGCTTACCGTCTGTCCACGCAGCTTGGTGCTGCCGGACAGGAAATCCAGCGACATCTTGTTCATAGCTTCGAGGCCTCCTCCCGGCCTTCGGGGTTCCCACCCCGAGCGCGTATGTTAGCGAGCGGAAGTGTTGCAGATAGCGACCTGTCTTGGAATTGAAGAATTTCCAATAATCCATTACATCAAGGCATGACTTTGGATGTGCGGTCGGCTCAAATCGTTCTCGAATGCGCTCGGCGCGGCAGCCTCGGCGCGGCGGCGACCGCGCTCAACATGACGCAGCCGGCGATCACCCGCATGCTGAAGCGTCTGGAGGACAGTTACGGCGTTCCCCTGTTCGAGCGGACGACCCGCGGCGTGGTGCCGACCGTGTTCGGCGATGCGCTGCTTCCCTATGCCAAACTGGTCGTTTCCGAGATCGGCAATGCGACGGACGTCATCCAGCAGATGCGCGGCGCCAGCCGCGGCGTGGTGCGGATCGGCGGCGTGGCGAGCGTCGTCGGCGGTTTCATCATCGCGGTGATCGGCGAGATGCGCAAACAGCATCCGGAAGTGCAGTACCAGGTCATCGAGGACCTGGAGGATCGGGTGTTGGAAGGGCTGAAGGGCGGAACGATCGATATCGCGATTTCGCCAGAGCCCTATCTCGACGACGATATCATCATGGCGACGCCTGATATCATGCACGATACGGTGTCGGTTTTTGCAAGGTCCGATCATCCGATCATCAGCCGAGAGCATGTAGCGCTTGCCGAGGCGGCGGGCTTCGAATGGGCCATGCCTCCACCCGGCACACCGACCGTCAGGGAGTGGCAGCGGCGGTTCCACGACAACGCGCTGGAACCGAACGCGCCGTCGATCATCTCCCGCTCGGTGCCGGTCCTGAAGGCCGCGGTGCTTTCGGAAGCGCTCTGCTGCTGGATGCCGCTGCCCCTGGTTCGCGAGGAAGTGGAACGAGGCAACATGACCCGCGTCAACGTGCCCGAGCTCGACTGGCAGCGGACCTTTCGCGTCTACCGCCGCAAGAAGGGCCTGATGACGCCGCCGACGGCCAATCTGCTGCAATGCATCCGCCGCATCAGCGAGACCTGGACGATGTAGCGCAGAATGGCTGGGGCTATCTCTGCTTGGGGAAGGCGTTCCCAGATCAAGCCGTCTTGCCGACCCGCGGCAGCGATGCGAATTCCTTGAGATAGGCCCGCCAGCCGCCGAAGGCGGTGATGTCGAGTGCGCCCTGAAGCGCGAACGGTTCGGCCAGAAACCCCTTGGCCGAGGTGCCGTCCGACAGGGTAACGGTGCCGATGCCGAGCGGCGGTGGGATCGCCGCGACGAACAGGCCGAAGGCTGCCGGCGTCAGTTTCCAAACTTCGACCTCAATTTCTCCACCTTCGCCTTCGGCGACGCGCACCATGCCGGGTTTCGGCGGTACTGTTCCGGCAAGCGCGTAAAGCCTGTAGGCGGCGGAGGTTTTCGCGACGCGGGAGAAGGTGCCGTCGAGATCGGTCAGCTGATGGTTGAGCGGCATGCCGGAAAGGTGCGCACCGACCACGATGACGTCGATCAGGTCGTCGCTTGCGACGACTGCGGGCGTTTCGGATGGCGCGGGAAGCGGCCAGCCAGTGGCGCCGAGGGTGAGCCCGCTCGCCTGGTGGAGGTCACGGGCCAGTGACGCGGTGAGTCCGTCGCGGCCGAAGGGGGCGAGCAGCGTGACGCTTGCCGGCAAGCCATCGGCACGGGTGCCGGTCGGCACGGCGATGCCGCACATGTCGAGCAGATTGACGAAGTTGGTATAGGTGCCGAGCCGCGAGTTTTCCCGGATCGGCTCCGCTTCCAGATCGGTAACCGTGTAGTGGGTCGGCGCGGTCGGCACGCAGAAGACATCGACGGAGGCGATCAGCGGCGCCAGTGTCTTCTTGAGCGCCTGCAGCGCATAAAAGCCCTTGAAGGCGTCGGCTGCGGAGAGCGATTTGGCGCCGCCATAGATTTTTCGCGTTACCGGGTGGAAACTTGCTTCCATCGTGTCGAAGAAGGGTTTCACAGCGGCGTAACGCTCCGCCACCCAAGCACCTTCATAGAGAAGATTGGCGACCTTGTAGAACTCGCCGAACGGCACTTCGACGATGCGGTGTCCGAGCCTTGCCAGCATCGCCAAGGCGTCGCCATAGGCGGCCTCCATCACGGTATCGCCGAAGAACTGCAGGTCTGCCTTGGCAGGCACGCCGACCGTCAGTACCGGTGGCGCAGAACCGAACCCGATTGCCGGCACGACTTTCGAATAGGCGTCCGCCTCGTCGTATTTGGCAGCGACAGAGAAGACTTTCCAGGCGTCGTCCGCGGTCAGAGCGAAGATCGAGACGCAGTCGAGCGTGCGGCAGGCGGGAATGACGCCTGTGGTCGACAGCGCGCCGACGCTTGGCTTCAGCCCGACGATATTGTTGAGGCCGGCCGGGATGCGCCCCGAACCGGCGGTATCGGTGCCAAGTGCGAAGCTGACGATGCCTTGCGCCGTCGCCACCGCTGAGCCGGAAGAGGAACCGCCCGGCACGAGCTTCGGGTCGATGGCGTTTTTCGGGATCGGATAGGGCGAGCGTACCCCGACGAGGCCGGTCGCGAACTGGTCGAGATTGGTCTTGCCGATGACGATCGCACCGGCTGCCTTGAGCAGGCCGACCACGGTCGCGTCTCTTTCGGGCATGTAGGCATAGTCCGGGCAGGCGGCGGTGGTCGGCATGCCGGCGACGTCGATATTGTCCTTCACCGCGAAGGGAATGCCGAACAGCGGTTTTTCGGGATCGAAGGCGCCGAGTTTGTCGGCTTCCGCAAGGACGGCGTTTTTGTCGGCCAGATGGATGAAGATGCCGGGATCATCGACCTCGGCGATCCGCGCAAAAACGGCTTCGACGACTTCCGCGACGCTGCCGCCATTCTGGTAGAATGCGTGAAGCGAGGCGATATCGAAGGCTGGTGTCTTTTCCGGCAGGCTCATGCCATTTCCTCTTCCAATATTGTCACCGGCCGGTCCCACTGGATCAGCACGACGCAGCCGGTATCGCTCCAGACGGAGTGTTCGGTGCCGGGCGCATTGACGATATAGCTGCCGCGTCCATAGTCGCCGGCCTCGTCGGATTGCACGCCCTCGAGCACCAGGATGGTTTCGAGGCCCTCATGGCGGTGGCGGGGAACGCCGGCGCCGGCCTCGTATTTCAGCAGCGCCACGCCCGGCTGGTCGCCCTCGAAGGGGCGGATCCAATGGATGGTGACCTCATCGCGGAACGGCACGAATTCCAAGTCTTTCCAGCCGCCTAACGTCAAGAGCTCGCGAGTTGATTCAGGCATTGGTTTTCCCCTTTGGCGCGATCCTTTCCAGAATGTCGTCCACATGGGCGGTCCAGCCGACGATCGCGCCTTGAGCGCGGATCATCGAGATGGCCGCCGCCTTGAATTCCGGAAAATAGCTCTCTGTCGCCTCTTCGGCGAGCAGGCATTCGTAACCGCGATCATTCGCCTCGCGCATCGTCGTCTGGACGCAGACTTCCGTCGTCACGCCGGCGAAGACGAGCTGAGTGATGCCCTTCTCCTTCAGCACTCCGCCGAGTTCCGTGGCGTAGAAGGCGCCCTTGCCGGGTTTTTCGATCACCACTTCGCCGTCGATCGGCGCGAGTTCAGAAATGATCGCCGTGCCGGGTTCTCCGGAAATCAGCACACGACCCATAGGGCCGACATCGCCAATCCTCAAGGACGGGTTGCCGCGGTCGCGCTTGGCGGGCGGCAGGTCGGAAAGGTCCGGCTTGTGGCATTCCATCGTGTGGATGACCGGCAGACCGGCATCGCGAAAACCCTGGATGAGGCGCTTGACGTCCGGGACGATCCTAGTGATACGGCCGACATCGTTGCCGAGGCTGGCGCCAAAACCGCCGGGTTCGGCGAAATCGCGCTGCATGTCGATGACGATGAGCGCCAGTTCCTTGGGTTTCGCCGGGAAGGCAAAGGGTTCTGCCTTGATCTCCATCAGTGATGCCCCGCCATATGGGCGCCGATGACGCCGATATCGGCGGCCCGGATCGGCGTTTCGTAGACCAGCTTGCCTTCCGAGATCACCATGATGCGGTCGGACATTTCCAGCAGCTCGTCGAGATCTTCGGAAAGCAGCAGCACAGCGGTGCCTGAGTTGCGGGCGCGCATGATGCGGGCGCGGATTTCCGCGACGGCTGAGAAATCCAGGCCGAAACAGGGATTGGAGACGATCAGCAGATCGACGTCGCCGGTGAGTTCGCGCGCCAGCACCGCGCGCTGCACGTTGCCGCCGGAAAGGGCTGATATCGGCGAGGAGGACGAGGCGGTCTTCACCTTGAAATCCGAGATCAGCGAGGAGGCGCGTTTCTTCATCTCGCCCTTGTTCAGCCAGATCGCATCCTTGCCGTCACCCTTCAGGTCGAAGGTACGGAAGGCGAGGTTTTCGCTGACCGTCATTTTTGGCGCACAGGCATTCTGGAGGGGCTCCTCGGGGATGAAGCGGACGTTGTTCTTGCGGGTTTCCGGCCGGGTGGCGCCATAAGTCTCACCGTTGACGGTCACTGTGCCGCGGTCGGTCGGGCGCTGGCCGGCGAGAATTTCGGTGAGTTCCTTCTGGCCGTTGCCGGAAATGCCCGCGATGCCGACGATCTCGCCGGAACGGACGGTCAGGTTGTCGATCTCGATGGTCTTCAGGCCGGAGCGGTCCGGCGCCTTGACTTGCTCGACCTTCAGCACCGATTTCGCTGCGTCCGGCACCGGCAGGCGGCTGTCGAGTTCGGCGAGCTTGACGTCGCCGATCATCATTGCCGCCATGTCGGAGGTGGAGAGTTCGCTGACCTTGCCGGTGCCAACCAGCTTGCCGCGGCGCAGGATCGATACGGCGTCGGCAAACTTGGTCACCTCGTGGAATTTGTGGCTGATCATCAGCACGGTCAGCTCGCCCCGTTCGGTCATGCCGCGCACGATGCCGAGCATTTCGTCGGCTTCCGCCGGCGTCAGCACCGAGGTCGGTTCGTCGAGGACGAGGAAGGAGCGGCCGAGATAGAGTTGCTTGATGATTTCCAGCTTCTGCTTTTCGCCGGCCGCGAGCTCGCTCACCGGCCGTTCGAGCGGGATCTGGAAGGGCATGCGCTCCATGAAGGCCGCAAGGTCCTTGCGCTCCTTCGCCCAGTTGATCACCGAGGGCACGGAGGTGCGGCTGATCACCAGGTTTTCGGCGCCGGTCAGCGAGGGCACGAGGGTGAAATGCTGGTAGACCATGCCAAGCCCGTAGGTGGCGGCATCCTTCGGCGAGGCGACCGAGACTTCGCGGCCGTCGACCGACAGCGAGCCCGAGGTCGCGTGGTAGAAGCCCATGATGCATTTGACGAGCGTCGATTTGCCGGCGCCGTTTTCGCCGAGCAGCGCGTGGAACGAACCGGCGGGCACGCTGATCGAGACGTTGTCGAGCGCGGTGAAGGAACCGAACCGCATGGTCATGCCGAGCGTTTCGATGCCGACCGCCTTGCCGGCCTGGGGGAGTGGGGTATCGCGAACGATGCTCACTTCAAGTCTCCTTTTCGACGATGATAGCGACGGGGCCGCCGCCGGGTGGTCCCTGATGCTCGGCGCCGCCCGAGACGTAGAGGTCGGTCATGCCGAAAACGCCCGCGAGAACGCCGCCGACGAAAGCGCGGGCGTGGCGCGTGCCGGAAATGTCGGAATCGTCCAGCATCGTATGGCGTTTGCCACCGATCCTGCCGGAAGGGTCCGGCTCGGCCTTGGCGAGAACCGCAGCAAGCCGGCTGTTTTCCGGCAGGCGTTCTCGCGCCCGGCGGACTGAACGTGCATCGATCGCGTTTTCCATGACCGCATGATCGATCGCGAACGGGCCGGACCATTGGGAGCTCATGCCAAGCACGATGATCTCGTGGTCGATCAGTTCGACGCCGGCCGATGTCGAGGCGCAATTCGAGAAGAGGTCAAAACGGATACCGATATCGGCATCGGCGATTTCCGCTTCGTCGACCTCGCCGAGCGCCACCGCGACGCCGAGCGCGGAGGCGCCGCGCGACAG
>NZ_JALBGW010000005.1:0-102349 GCF_023006485.1 Neorhizobium sp. BETTINA12A | reverse complement strand
ATCGGCGAAGCCCAGCTTTCCGGCGTCGCCAGGTCCTCGCGGGCAGGCACGAAACGCAGCGTGAAGGCAGGCCCGACGACGCGGCCCTGGCCCGGCTTCAGCGGCTTGGTGCCGCGCATCCAGACATTGCGCAGGCCCTTTTTCAAAAGCACCGTGGTCAGCGTGGCGGTGGAGACGCCCTTTAGCGTCTCGATGATCTTGGGGTCCAGCGGCATGAATTCTCCTTGGGAATCTTGAATGCCGCCTTCGCAGGCGGCGGGCGATATTCGGTCGCGACTTCTCGTTCGTCAAGGAACTAACGCCTCTGTCGTTATTGACACGATGGCCGTCTGTCGAGGTATAACGTCTTTCAACACTGACACATGGGAGGATGAGACAGTGCTTTTTCCAACGACACTCGTCGGCAGTTATCCGCAGCCGGAATGGCTGATCGACCGCGCCAAGCTCGCGGGCCGTTTCCCGCCCCGCGTCCGCGCCAGGGAACTCTGGCGCATCCCCCAGGAATACCTCGCCGAAGCACAGAACGACGCGACGATCATGGCGATCAAGGCGCAGGAGGAAGCCGGTCTCGACATCATCACCGATGGTGAAATCCGCCGCGAGAGCTATTCGAACCGCTTCGCGACCGCGCTCGAAGGCGTCGATCTCGATAATCCGGGCTCGGCGCTCGATCGTTCCGGCCATCCGAACCCCGTTCCGCGCATTACCGGCAAGATCCGCCGCAAACATGCGGTCGAGGCCGAGGACGTGAAATTCCTGCGCAGCCACACGGACCGCAAGATCAAGATCACCGTTCCCGGCCCCTTCACCATGTCGCAGCAGGCCCAGAACGATTTCTACACGTCGGAAGAAGAAGCCGCCTACGACTATGCCGACGCGGTAAACGCCGAGATCCGCGATCTCTTCGCCGCCGGCGCGGATGTGGTGCAGATCGATGAACCCTACATGCAGGCCCGGCCACAGAAGGCGGAACAGTATGGTCTCGCGGCGCTCAACCGGGCGCTCGACGGCGTCCAGGGCACGACCGCCGTGCATATCTGCTTCGGTTATGCCGCGATCATCCACGAACGGCCGACCGGCTATTCGTTCCTCAACCAGCTTTCCGGCTGCTCCTGCCATCAGGTGTCGCTCGAAACCGCGCAGTCGAACCTCGATTGCTCGACGCTGACCGGCCTTTCCGGCAAGACGCTGATGCTCGGCGTCATCGACCTGTCGGACATGAATGTCGAGACTCCGGAAACGGTCGCCGGCCGCATCCGCCGGGCGTTGCCTTGCGTCGAGGCGAAGAACATCATCGTCGCGCCCGATTGCGGCATGAAATACCTGCCCCGCGAGGTCGCGTCCGGCAAGATGAAGGCGATGGTCGAGGGCGCCAAGATCATGCGTCGGGAACTCGGCGAGTCCGCCTGATTTCGATCGGGGTGCCTGGATGGCAAGGGCGATTGCCGCGGCAATCGCCCTTTTGTTTTGCGATACTCGGTGCCTGAATGCGCGGGATTCGGGAATATGTATCCCAAATGTATAAGTTTGCGACCATATTTGGCTCATAATCCAGTCTATTGTATCCCAAATAAAATCGATGTATACATGGCACCAGAAGATTCGGCTTGCGGTTGGGCGATCTGCCCCACACACGCTGGTCCGATAGGAAGATCATGACGACCCTTGTTCTCATACCCGGGCTTGTATCGGACGCCATCGTCTGGGCGCCCTTGGCCGAAGCGGCGTCTGGCGTCATGCCGGTTCATCACGCCGATCTCTCCAACGGCACGTCGATCACCGGTATGGCTCGAACGCTTCTCGAGGAGACGGATGGCGATATCGTTGCCGTCGGCCACTCGATGGGCGGACGTGTCGCCCTGGAAATGGCTCGCATGGCGCCGGATCGGGTTCGCGGCCTCGTGCTGGCCAATACGGGGCATCATCCAAAGCGCGAAGGCGAGGAAATCAAGCGTCAGCAGATGATCGATCTCGGCAACCGCAGTATCGAGGAACTGGCGCAGCAATGGCTGCCGCCGATGCTCGATCCGGCCCGCGTGGGTGACAAGGACCTGATCGTACGCCTCAACGCCATGGTCCTCAGGGCAGGCCCGCAGGTTCATGAGCGCCAAATCCGCGCCCTTATCGGTCGTCCGGGCGCCAGCGCCTATATCGCCGATCTTCGTTGTCCCATTCTGCTTGTCGCCGCTCGCCAGGATGGCTGGAGCCCGATCGCCCAGCACCAGGAAATCGCCGACGCAGCGCCGGATGCCGAGCTCGTCATCATCGAAAATGCCGGGCATTTCGCTCCTGTCGAACGGTCCGTGGAAACGACCGCCGCCATCATCGAATGGCTGGCGCGCAGATTTGGAGAATCTCAATGAGTGAAGCAGCAGCTACGATACCGGATACCCCGCTCTTCGACCGGGCAGGCTCGATCCGCGGCTACCGGATCAACAAGATGGCGATGGCGCTTGGCCAGCCCGCTAACCGCGCAGCCTTCAAGGCTGACGAAGAGGCCTATCTCGACAGTTTCGGCCTGAGCCCCCACGAAAAGTCGGCGGTCATGGCCCGCGACTGGCACGAGATGGTGCGCCTCGGCGGCAATCTCTTCTTCATCCTGAAGATTTCCGCGGTCGATCCGACCCCGATCACCAGGATCGGTGCGGCGCAGGCCAGCATGGAACACGAAGACTTCCTGCATCTGAGACTGGGAAAAAAGCGCAATGGCTAAGATCATCGGTGGGCTCGGGACAAGCCACGTTCCCTCGATTGGTGCGGCACTCGACAAGGGACTGCGCGACACGCCGGACTGGAAGCCGTTCTTCGACGGTTACGAAGTCGGCAAGCAGTGGATGCGGGACGCCAAGCCGGATATCGCCGTCGTCGTCTTCAACGATCACGGCAATACCTTCTTCCTCGACCGCGTGCCGACCTTCGCTGTCGGCGTCGCCGAAACCTACAATCCGGTCGACGAAGGCTGGGGTCCGCGCGCCATTCCGCCATTCGAAGGAGCGGTCGATTTCTCCTGGCATTTCGTCGACAAGCTGGTCGAGCGCCATTTCGACCCGATGGTCTGCCGCGAGATCGAGGTGGATCACGGCCTGCAGGTGCCGATGGAGCTGTTTTTCGGCCGGCCGGAAGCCTGGCCGGTGAAGGTCCTGCCGATCTGGGTCAACACCATCCAGTATCCGATCCCGACCCCGCAGCGCTGCTGGGAAATGGGCAAGGTCCTGCGTGAAGCGATCGAGAGCTGGCCGGGCGACGAACGCGTCGTCATTCTCGGCACCGGTGGCCTGTCGCATCAGTTGCAGGGCGCTCGCGCCGGCTTCATCAACCAGGCGGCCGACCGCGCCTGGCTGGACGGTATCGCCAGCAATCCGGAACCCTATCGCGCCATGAGCCGCGAAGACTATGTGGAACAATTCGGTTCCGAAGGCGCCGAGCTGATCATGTGGCTCGTCATGCGTGCCGCGATGAACAGCGACGTCAATCTCATCCACAAGCACTACCACGCCCCGGCGTCGATGACCGGCGCCGGCATGGTCGTGCTGGAAAATGCGGCCTGATCGATGTTTTTCCTGATGCGCTGCCTGCACCATGAAGGCCAGGATGCCGCCCGCGATACCCACCGCCCGTCACACCGGGCCTGGGTCCAGTCGGGCGGAGAGGGCCTTGCTGCGGTCCTGATCGGTTCGGCGCTTGTCGACGAGAGCGGTTCGTCGCTCGGCAATTTCGGCGTCCTGGAGGCCGCGAGCCTCGAAGACGCGCAGGCTTTTGCGCAAGGCGATCCCTTCAATCGTGCCGGGATCGTTTCGGCGATCGAGCTGACGCAGCTGCCGGACACGTTCCAGGCGGCCCGGATCAGCGACCCGATGACTCCGCGAAAGCACGGCTGATCGCATTTAGGCCAATAAAAAAGCCCGCCATCCGGCCAGGATGGCGCGGCCTTTATCATTTGGTTCAGTCCCCGATCGTCTCGTGGGCATCCGCCTTGCCCTCGGCCCAATATCCGGCGGCCTTGATCCAGGCGAGCGGATAGCCGCGCTTTTCGACCAGATAGGCTCGAACCGCACGGGCAACCGAGGCCTCGGCGGCGACCCAGACGAAGGTCTCGGGCTGAAGCGCGATCGTATCGAGTACGGAGATCAGCCCGGAGGCATCCGTGGCGCGGGAAAGAGGGCGGTGGACCCAAAGGGTCTCCAGCGACGCCTTCGTCTCGAAGACCTGTTCCTCTTCAGGCCCAACGACCAGCCCGATACTGGTGATCACGGCGTCTTCGCCTGCCTCTTCGATGCGGCGGCCCATCGCCGGAAGCCCGGTCTCGTCACCGATAAGCAGCCAGCGGTTCACGCCCGAGATGACGGCTGAACCTCGCGGGCCGCCGATCGACAACGTGCTGCCCGGCTCGGCATCCAGCGCCCATCGCGTGGCGGGACCGGCATCATGGACGGCGAAATCGAGCACCAGCGACCTGGCGTTCTGATCATACCGCCGGGGCGTATAGTCACGGCGCTCCGGTTCGCCGGTTTCGGTCGGCAGGAAAATCTTGACGTGGTCGTCCGGCGCAGCGCTGACGAAATCCGAAAGATCCTCGCCGCTGAGCGTGACGCGCAGCATCTGCGGTGTGATACGTTCGACGGTTTCGACCGTCAGCACGCGACGCTTGAGTTCGTGACGAATGCGCTCGATCTTGGGGGCGGAGGAGGTCTGGTCCTGGGTCGTAAGGTCGTTCATCTAAATCCTTTCACGGGATGTCGATATCGACCTGCCGGACACCGCCGCGCAGACCGAAACCGGCAATGCCCGGTCGATCAGCGCGTTGAGTGACGTTAACGCTTACGTGCGAAGCCTTGCGGCAATCGCAGTGTGAGCTTTAGGTAGGCGGGCAAAGCCCCGACGGCAAGGGTTGGCGAGCGTCAATTCCGGCAATTTTGCCAGTTGGGAAACTGCAAACAGCTGTCGTCAAGGTCATCGTCTTCGCAGCGATGGCCTCGACATCCACCTTCCCTGCACCAGATACCTCCCGTCGTTCAGCCTTTGTGAAGGACTGGCGGCCAATGTGCTGCGATCCCTGGGCGATTCGCCCGACAATATGGAGATGGCATGACGCTGCTGCAATTCCCCGCCGATCGGCGCACCGCTGACGTAAAACGCTGCGCTGAGGCGCTTCTGCGGCTTCACGGCGAACAAGCGAACCGTTTCTGGCGATCGGAAATGGCCGGTTTTGCGGCAGCTCTCAAAGCCCAGGGCGCGGCAGACGAGGAAATCTCCCGCCAGGCCGGTCTCTTTATGCACGCCGTCCAGATCCAGCTCCAGAGCGATTGCCTCGGCGACGAAACCAGCCTTGTGGCAGGTTAAACCCGCGCCGGCCTTTGCGCGGAGATGTCGGCGACGCAGGCGCTATGGAACAATTGGAGATAAGTGGTGCCGCTTGCAGGACTCGAACCTGCGACCCCATCATTACGAATGATGTGCTCTACCACCTGAGCTAAAGCGGCACGGGCAGCGACCGGTTTTGCCGGGGCTGCGAGTGATGCGGCTGATACAGGCAATGACCTGCGATTTCAAGCGGGCTTTTTGGCTTCGCGACGATTTTCCTGGAAAGACGGTTATTATCCAGCCCTTAGTTTAAACTGCGAGGCGCTCGCGCGCCGCCCGGTATTCGTTTTCCAGCCGATCGACGAGTTCCGCGACCGGAACCACCGCCTTGACCGCGCCGACACCCTGGCCTGCCCCCCAAATCTCCTTCCAGGCCTTCGGTCCGCTGACCGCCTGGTCGAAATCCATCTTGGACGGATCGGCGACCGGAAGGGCATCCGGGTCCATGCCGGTGGCGGTGATCGAACCCTTGAGGTAGTTGCCGTGGATGCCGGTGAAATAGTTGGAATAGACGACGTCGGCGGCATTCGAGTCGACGATCATCCGCTTGTAGCCCTCGACGGCGCGCGCCTCCTTGGTGGCGATGAAGGGCGAGCCGATATAGGCCATGTCGGCGCCCATGGCCTGGGCGGCAAGGATGCCGCCGCCGGTAGCGATCGCGCCGGCGAGCAGCAACGTTCCGTTGAACCATTCCCGGATTTCCTGCACCAGTGCGAAAGGCGACAGCGTGCCGGCATGCCCGCCGGCGCCAGCAGCAACGGCAATCAGCCCGTCGGCGCCCTTGCGGATCGCCGAATTGGCGTGGCGGTTGTTGATGATGTCGTGCAGCACGATGCCGCCGTAGGAATGCACGGCGGCATTGACCTCCGGCACGGCGCCTAGCGACGAGATCACGATCGGCACCTTGTATTTCACGCACATCATCAGGTCGTGCTCCAGGCGCTTGTTGGATGTATGAACGATCTGGTTGACGGCAAAGGGAGCGGCAGGCCTGTCGGGATTGGCGGCGTTATGGGTGGCGAGATCCTCGGTGATCATGGCCAGCCACTCGTCGAGCTGGCTTTCCGGCCGGGCATTGAGTGCCGGGAAGGCGCCGACGACGCCGGCCTTGCATTGCGCCAGCGTCAGTTCCGGGTGGGAAATGATGAACAGCGGCGACGCGATCACGGGCAGGCGAAGCCTGTCCTTGAGGACTGCTGGAAGCATGGATCAAAAACCTCCCGATTGACCTTTACGCAAACGTAAATCCGTCTACCAGATCGCGGAGGCCCCGAAAAGCCGGTGGAAAGATTTTCGAAGCAGATCGCCGGGAGGCCCGGCAAAGGCACCCGACATATCCTGTCCTTATTTTTGGCCATGGTGCAGTCGAATGCGGTGCTTGCAGTTCGGCGGCGGAGAGGTTACCGAAACGTAAACTCCCGCGCAGTGGGTAAGAGTATGAAGAAGGACCGGCAGTGAGCGGTTTGGAAACGGCCATCAGGAACGCACTGGATCGCTCGAACCGGGCGGACCGGGAGATCAGGGCGCGTATTTATCAGTCGGCGCGTCAGGCGCTGGACGCCGGCCTTCGCAAGCAGGGCGTTACCGACCGGCTGATCATCATGCAGCAGCATGAACTTCTGGAGCGGAAGATCCACGAGATCGAAATGGGCGAAGTCGAGCGCCTGGCCGAACCGGTGCCGGGCCCCGCCGTCGAGCTCGAACCGGAACTGCCATATGCCGCAGAACCGATGGCAGTGGAGTCTCCCGTCATGGAGGTTCGGCCGCGGCCCGAAGCACAGCAACGGTCGGCGCCGCCTTTCGATACCGTTTCTGGTGAGACGCGCGCGCCAGCTGCCGCGGCCATGTCTCCCGGCGATCTCGGCGGCGTCAGCCCCGCGCGCGGCGAGCGGATCGAAGCCGAGCCATTCGAACCGGCACCTCAGGCGAAAGCGGCAAAACCGGGCAGGACGAACAGGAACGCCCGCCCGCCATCCGATAGCGGACTGGACGTCCCCCCGGAGCGGGCCGCCAAACCGCGAAAGCGTCGCGGTTTCCTGTCGCATCTCCTGACCTGGGTCATCACCCTCGGCGTGGTTGGCGGCGCCTGCTGGTGGTTCTATCAATCCGGCCTTGTGCAATCGATCATCGAGGAAGCCACGAAGTCGGCGGACCGCTCGGTCGCCGGCCAGGGATCGGGAGGCCCGGTCGCCTTCGATCCGCGTCGCGGCTTCTCGGATGAATGGGTGGAAATCTTCGTGCCCTCCAAGGCGGCGGAAATGAAAGCCGGCGGCCAGGCGAAAATCGAGACGGTCGCCGCCTCGGAAGGGCAGGCCGTCCGCATCGCATCGGCAACGTCAGGCGAGGGCGGCGATGTCTCTGTCGAAGTACCACCGGAAGTGCTGCGCGAAATGGCCGGGAAGAGCTCGACGGTGGCGCTGACCCTGCAGTCGGGACAGAACAGTTCCGCGCAGCTGTCGGTCCGCTGCGATTTCGGAAGCCTCGGCAGCTGCAGTCGCCATCGCTTTACGGCAACGCAGGAGAAGCTGGAGGCCCTCTTCCGGGTAACCTTCGAGCGGTCGCTCGCGCCCAACCGGCCCGGTCGCCTGATCTTCAACAGCGGCATCGACGGCGCGGACCGGGCGGTGCTGCTCTATTCGGTGCGCATCCTGCCCGGTCAATGAGGTCTATTTCAGGAATTTCGGGCCGAAACCGAAGATCTTGTCGTCGATCTCGCCGACAGCGTCCTTGTCCTTGCCCTCATAGTCGAGCGACAGCAGGATGTGGCGGATGACGTTGAGGCGGGCGCGGCGCTTGTCGTTGGCCCGCACGACGGCCCACGGCGTCTCCTTGTTGTGGGTTTTTTCGAGCATCGCGTCGCGCTTCTCGGTATAGGCGTCCCACTTGTTGAATGCGGCGATATCCATCGGCGACAGTTTCCAGATCTTGAGCGGATCGTGGCGCCGGTCATGAAAACGCTTGAGCTGCATCTCGCGGCCGATATCCAGCCAGAATTTGAAGAAGATGATGCCTTCGTCGGAAATCGTGTCTTCGAAGCGCGGCACCGCCTTCATGAAATCCTTGTACTGCTCCGGCGCGCAGAAGCCCATCACCGGCTCGACGCCGGCCCGGTTATACCAGGAGCGGTCGAAGAGCACGATCTCCCCTGAGGTCGGGAAATGCGAGATGTAGCGCTGGAAATACCACTGGCCGGCCTCGGTCTCCGTCGGTTTGTTGAGCGCCACCACGCGGGCCGAACGCGGATTGAGATAGGCATTGATCGAAAAGATCGTGCCGCCCTTGCCGGCCGCATCGCGGCCCTCGAACAGCGCCATCATCCGCTTGCCGGTCGCCTTCAGCCAGAACTGTACCTTGACGAGCTCGACCTGCAGCTTTTCAAGCTGCTTTGCGTATTTGTCCTTGTCCAGCTTATCGTCATGGGGATATCCGCCGGAGCCAAGAGCACGTTCCTCGATCCAGGCCGGTAACACCGGGTCATCGATATCGAACCGCTTGAGCTTGCCGTTGATGTCGATATCGACTGCCCGGCTTTCGGTCTCATCCGCCATGATAATGCTCCCTCCGATCGATCCGCCGCATGGGGGCGGTAGCCGATATGTAACGCAAGTTGGAAATTCCGCTACAGTCCGGATAGCGTCATTTTTGCGATGCCCACTCGGAAGCGATGTATATCTGTCATGCAGGGGATATATGAGCGCGTGTTCAACCTGTGAAAGCTGCGAGTCTGTCTGTGGGGTCGGTACTGGAGAAATGGCGTCGGGGTCTGGGCACGCTTGCTGCGAGGGCTCGGCAGGAGCGACCGCTGTTGCTGCTTCTGACCCTTCTGGCAACGATCGCGTTCCTGGTCGGAATGGATTGGGTGGGCGTGCTCGTCGGCTGGCTGCTGCTGGTGCTGGTCGTTGTCGGGCGCAAGCCCGTCGTCCTTCCGCCGCCGGTCCCGGAGATCGTCGAGGAAGAGCAGCCGGATTTCCAGCCGCTGCCTCAGGTGGCCGCAACGCTCAGTGCGCTCGATATTCCGGCTTTCGTGCTGGGCGAGGATATAACCGTCCTCTACCAGAACAAGGCGGCTGAGAAGGCCTTTGGTACCCTTTCTCCCGGATCGCATCTTTCGGCCCGGCTGCGGTCGCCCGGCATTCTCGACATGGTGCGCGAAACCATTGCCACCGACGAGCCGAACCAGATCGAGCATTCCGAGCGCCTGCCCTCCGAGCGTGTCTATACCCTGCGCATCGCACCCATCGATCTTGGTCAGCCGATACAGCAAAGCTCGGAAGTCGTGGTGCAGAAGCTCTATCTCCTCTCTTTCAGGGACATTTCGGAGTTGCGCCGCATCGACCGGATGCGCTCCGATTTCGTGGCCAATGCCAGCCATGAACTGCGCACTCCGCTTGCCTCGCTGCGAGGGTTCATCGAGACCCTGCAGGGGCCGGCGCGCTCCGATCCGGCCGCGCACGAGCGGTTCCTCGCCATCATGTTCGACCAGGCGACGCGCATGAGCCGCCTTGTCGACGATCTCATGTCGCTGTCTCGCCTGGAGCTCAAATCCCATATCGCTCCGGACCAGACGATCGACCTGAAGCCGCTGATCGGTCATGTGCGGGATGCGCTCGTACCACTCGCCGACGATCTCGGGGTAGAGATCCGCACGCACCTGCCGGAAGGCAAGGTGGAGGTTCTGGGTGATCGCGACGAACTGGTCCAGGTTTTCGAAAACCTGATCGAGAACGCCTGCAAATACGGCCAGGAAGGCAAGTTCGTGGACGTCTATCTGCGCAACGGCGCCTCCGATCCGGTGGAAGTGAGCGTTGTCGACCGGGGGCCGGGCATTCCGGCCGAGCACGTTCCGCGGCTTACCGAGCGCTTCTACCGGGTCAGCGTGGCCGACAGCCGTTCCAAGAAAGGCACGGGCCTAGGTCTTGCAATCGTCAAGCACATCCTGACCCGCCACAGAGCACGTCTGATCGTGAAGTCGGAAGTCGGCAAGGGAAGCGAGTTCACCGTCAGATTCTGACATAAAGGGCTCTCTCTGCAAAGCTGTGCATTGCATTTCCGTCTAAATATCAAATACTTGATATGTCACAAATGTTTCACCAAACTGACATAAAAGAGAGGTGCTACAGCGGCTAAGACAAGCGGGCCGAGCGTTGGCGAGAGCGAGAGCCAGCGCCGTCCGCATTCACACAAGCCCATGACGGGAGATTCCTCATGAACATCCTTAAACTCTCTGCAGCTGCCTTGGTGGCCTCCGTTGCGTTTGCCGGCGCCGCCGCTGCACGCGACCAGGTCCAGGTTGCCGGGTCCTCCACCGTTCTTCCCTATGCGAAGATCGTCGCCGAATCCTTCGGTGAAGCCTTCCCGAAGTTCAAGACCCCGATCGTCGAGTCGGGCGGCACCGGCGCCGGCCTCAAGGAATTCTGCAAGGGCGTTGGCGAAGCCACGATCGACGTTGCAAACGCTTCTCGCCCGATCAACAAGTCTGAAGCCGAAGCCTGCAAGGCAGCCGGCGTCACCGACATTCAGGAAATCCGCATCGGTTACGACGGTATCGTTTTCGCGACCGCCAGCAGCAACGGCGACATGAAACTTGAGCCGAAGGACCTCTACAAGGCTCTCGCCGCTCAGGTCGTTGTTGACGGCAAGCTGGTCGCCAACCCCTACAAGAACTGGTCGGACATCAACCCGACGCTTCCGAAGGGACCGATCGCTGCCTACATCCCGGGCGAAAAGCACGGCACCCGCGAAGTTTTCGAACTGAACGTTTTGGCCGCAGGCTGCAAGGATGCCGGTGCAACCGACGTCATCGCCAAGGAAATCGCTGACAAGGCTGCCCAGGCCAAAGCCTGCGTTGCTGTTCGCAAGGACGGCGTTGCCGTGGACATCGACGGCGACTACACCGAGACCCTCGCTCGTATCGCTGCCAACAAGACCGGCGTCGGTGTGTTCGGCCTCGCCTTCTACGAAAACAATGCCGACAAGCTGAAGGTCGCCACCATGCGCGGCATCAAGCCGACCTCGGCCACCATCGCCGACGGCACCTACCCGGTTTCCCGTCCGCTGTTCTTCTACGTGAAGAAGGCTCACCTGGGCGTCGTTCCGGGCCTCAAGGAATACGTGGAGTTCTTCCTTTCCGACGACATGATCGGCCCTGACTCGCCGCTCATCGAGTACGGCCTGGTTGCAGCTCCTGACGCACAGCGCGAACAGGGCCGCAAGGACTTTGCCGCTGGCAAGACCATGTAATCCAAAGACCGGCGCCGCTTTTGGCGGCGCCGTTTTCTCTTCCGATCGATGGCCTTTGCATCGGCGGAATCGTCGGTTTTGTGGCGATGGTGTTGCGCAGTGCGCGATGGCGAATGCGATCGGTTCCGATGAACGGAGCTGGGCGGTGATGGGTTGCCGCCGAAAGCGGTACGCCGGGGGATTATGATGAACACATCACTAATATTATTGATTTTGGCAATAATCGGCATAGCCGGTTACGTCACTGGTGCCCGGTATTCAATGGCACTGGTCGGAGGGATTTCCTCCAAACTTCATTCACGGCCCGGATATTACGGTTCTTTTGTCGCTGTCTGGGCGATCCTGCCGGCCGTCGTCATTCTCTTTGTCTGGCTGGTCGCCAGCCCGATCTATATCAGCTCCTCGGTCCGCGGTGCGTTTCCTGAGGAGGTGAAAACCCAATCGCAGGCCGAGCAGGGCCTGAGCTACGGCATGATCACTTCGATCGCCCGAGGCATGAATGCGCTGACCGGCGACGAGATTGCCCGCGTCGAGAATAATCCAGTCGAGCTGCGTGCTGCGCTTGGGGCCAAGGGCGTTCCGCTTGCGGGCGATCCCCAGCCCTTCATGGTCAAGGCCGCCGCTGTCCTGAACAGGATGACCTTCGTCAGCCGCATCCTCATGACGATCGTCGTGCTGGCGGTTTCCATCGGCGGGGCGTTCTTCGCCTATCGTCAGATTGCGCCGCGCTTCCGCGCCCGCAACCGAGTGGAAAAGGTGGTTCTCGGCAGCCTCGTCGTCGCCTCCTCGATCGCCATTCTGACCACGATCGGCATCGTCGCCTCGATGCTGACCGAAGCGGCCCACTTCTTCACCGCTATTCCCGCCTGGGAATTCTTCTTCGGCACGGTATGGGATCCGCGTTTTGCTGCTGCCGGTTCTGGCGGCTCCGAAGGTCAGTTCGGCCTTATTCCGCTGCTGCTCGGTACGCTCTATATCGGTTTCGTCGCGATGCTCTTTGCGGTTCCGATCGGCCTCTTTTCGGCAATCTATATGTCGGAATACGCCTCGCCGAAGGTCCGCTCGGTTGCGAAGCCTTTGCTCGAAGTGCTCGCCGGCATTCCGACCATCGTCTACGGCTTCTTCGCCTTGACAACCGTCGGCCCGTTCCTGCGCGATATCTCCTCGCAGCTGAACGGCCTCGTCACCGGCGACTATGCTAACTTCATTCAGGCACAGAGCGTTCTGACCGCCGGCTTCGTCATGGGCATCATGCTGATCCCCTACGTCTCCTCGCTGTCCGACGATATCATCACGGCGGTGCCGCGTGCCCTGCGTGACGGCTCGCTCGGCCTCGGCGCCACCCGTTCGGAAACCATCAAGAAGGTCGTCCTGCCGGCCGCTCTGCCGGGCATCGTCGGTGCACTCCTGATGACCGCATCGCGCGCCGTCGGCGAGACCATGATCGTCGTGCTTGCGGCCGGTGTTGCCGCCCGCCTGCAGATCAACCCTTTCGAGCCGATGACGACCGTGACCGTCAAGATCGTCAACCAGCTGACGGGTGACCTTGAATTCACCTCGCCGCAGACCCTGGTTGCCTTCGCGCTTGGCATCACGCTTTTCGCCATCACGCTTTGCCTCAACATCTACGCGCTTTATATCGTGCGCAAATACCGGGAGCAGTACGAATGACCGATGTGGTTTCTCCCGCCGCCGGCATCCCCAAGGCCAAGTCCGTCCGTCGCGATATCGGCATCAAGCGCCGTTACGCCGCCGAGCGTCGCTTCCGTGCCTATGGCATCGCCGCGCTTTCCTTCGGCATCATCTTCCTGATGCTTCTCCTGTGGTCGGTGGTCTCCAAGGGTTACACCGCCTTCCAGCAGACCATGATCACCATGCCGGTCGAGTTCTCGCAGCAGATCATCGACCCGCAGAACGAACGTGCCACCAATCCGCAGAAGCTGATGACGGCCAACTATCCGGTCGTCGCCCGCAACGCTCTCGCCAAGCTGCTCAACGTCAGCGTCGACGACCGTGTCGCCGCCCGCGCGGTCGGTCAGATGCTGTCGGATGGTGTCCGCGTTCAGCTGCGTGACCTGGTCATCGCCAATCCGGCGATCATCGGCACGACGCAGACGGTAAGACTGCTTGCTTCCGGCGATATCGACTCGGCCTACAAGGGCCAGATCGACCTCGATGTCAGTCAGGAGAACCGCAAGATCAACGACCAGCAGCTCGGCTGGATGAAGCAGCTCTCCGACAGCGGAGCGCTTGCCAAGCACTTCAACGGTGGCATTTTCGTCAACGGTGCATCGAGCCGTCCGGAAGCAGCCGGTGTCGGCGTCGCACTCATCGGCTCGTTCTACATGATGCTGATCGTGCTTGTCCTGGCGCTGCCGATCGGCGTCGCCGCTTCGATCTATCTCGAGGAATTTGCCCCGAAGAACAAGTTCACCGATCTGATCGAGGTGAACATCAACAATCTCGCGGCCGTTCCCTCGATCGTCTACGGTCTGCTCGGTCTGGCGGT
This sequence comes from Neorhizobium sp. BETTINA12A, assembly GCF_023006485.1. NCBI lineage: Bacteria > Pseudomonadati > Pseudomonadota > Alphaproteobacteria > Hyphomicrobiales > Rhizobiaceae > Neorhizobium > Neorhizobium sp. BETTINA12A. The sequence goes on along the minus strand of NZ_JALBGW010000005.1, from coordinate 88,239 downwards.
GTTCGTCAACTTCATGGGCCTGCCGCGTTCCGCCTCCTTCGTCGGTGGTCTGGTGCTCACCCTCATGACGCTGCCGACGATCATCATCGCGACCCGCGCCGCCTTGAAGGCCGTGCCGCCATCGATCCGCGCCGCCGCCCTCGGGCTCGGCGCCTCGAAGATGCAGACGATCTTCCACCATGTCCTGCCGCTTGCCATGCCGGGCATCCTGACCGGCACCATCATCGGCCTGGCCCACGCACTCGGCGAAACCGCACCGCTGCTCCTGATCGGCATGGTGGCTTTCGTTGCCAACTATCCGACCACGCCGCTCGACCCGTCGACGGCGCTGCCGGTCCAGATCTACATGTGGGCGAACGAAGCGGAGCGCGCGTTCGTCGAGCGTACCTCGGGAGCAATCATCATCCTGCTCCTGTTTCTCATCCTAATGAATGTTGGCGCAATTCTCTTGAGGCGTCGCTTCGAGCGGCGCTGGTAGAAGGAGTATGACAATGAATATGATGTCAGAATCGGCAGTTGAAAAGGCGCTGGACCAAAAGATGAGCGATGCTTCCCACAAGATGATCGGCAAGGACGTTTCGGTGTATTACGGCGAGAAGCGTGCGCTCTTCGACGTGAACCTCAACGTCCGCGAAAACACTGTGACGGCTCTCATCGGTCCTTCCGGTTGCGGCAAGTCCACCTTCCTGCGCTGCCTCAACCGCATGAACGACACGATCGAGAATTGCCGCGTCACCGGCAAGATCACCCTCGACACGGACGATATCTACGACAATAACATCGACGTCGTGGAACTTCGCGCCCGCGTCGGCATGGTTTTCCAGAAGCCGAACCCGTTCCCGAAGACCATCTACGAGAACATTTCCTACGGTCCGCGCATCCACGGCCTTTCCAAGAATAAGGCCGACATGGATCAGATCGTCGAGGCGAGCCTGCAGCGCGCCGGTCTCTGGACTGAAGTCAAGGATCGTCTGCATGAATCCGGCACCGGCCTCTCCGGCGGTCAGCAGCAGCGTCTGTGCATCGCCCGCGCGATCGCCGTGTCGCCGGAAGTCATCCTCATGGACGAACCCTGCTCGGCTCTCGATCCGATCGCGACCGCCAAGGTCGAAGAACTCATCCATGAACTGCGTGCCAACTACACGATCGTCATCGTGACGCACTCGATGCAGCAGGCTGCCCGCGTCTCGCAGCGCACCGCCATGTTCCATCTCGGCCAGCTCGTCGAGGAGAACGACACCGACAAGATGTTCACCAATCCCGACGACCAGCGCACCCAGGATTACATCATGGGCCGTTTCGGCTGATCCAGCCGACTGTGCCGCCTGAAAATCAATTTTGAGGACTAGAAGATGGCATCGACCCATATCCTGTCGGCTTATGACGACGAACTGAAATACTTGAGCCGCCGCATTTCCGAAATGGGCGGTCTCGCCGAGCAGATGTGCTCGGACGCCGTGCGCGCGCTGGTCAATTCCGACGCCGCACTCGCCCAGAAGGTCATTTCCGATGACGTGATCCTCGATCACGCCGAGCGTGAGATCGGTGACAAGGCGATCATCACGATCGCCCGCCGCCAGCCGGTTGCAGCCGACCTTCGCGAGATCGTCGGTTCGCTGCGCATCGCCTCCGATCTGGAGCGCGTCGGCGACCTTGGCAAGAACACCGCCAAGCGCGTCATCGCGGTTCAGGGCACCGGCGTTCCGCGCAAGCTCGCCCGCGGCCTCGAGCATCTCTCCGATCTCGCCCTCGTGCAGCTCAAGGACGTCCTCGACGTCTATTCGACGCGTTCGGCGGAAAAGGCCGAGGCGATCCGCAGCCGCGACGAGGAAATCGACGCGATGTACACCTCGCTGTTCCGCGAACTCCTCACCTACATGATGGAGGATCCGCGCAACATCACCACCTGCACGCATCTGCTGTTCTGCGCCAAGAACATCGAGCGTATCGGCGACCACGCCACCAATATCGCCGAGACCATCTACTACATGACGACCGGTGCCCAGCCGGAAGGCGATCGTCCGAAGGACGACTCGTCGAATACGCTCGGCGCGATCACCGAATAGAACTGACGGAGCAGGCCAAGAATGCTGCCGAAAATTGCTGTCGTAGAAGACGAAGAAGCGCTGAGCGTGCTTCTTCGTTACAATCTGGAAGCCGAGGGTTATGAGGTCGATACCGTTTTGCGGGGCGACGAAGCCGAAATTCGGCTTCAGGAGCGGGTACCAGACCTCCTGATCCTGGACTGGATGCTGCCCGGCGTTTCCGGCATCGAACTCTGCCGCCGGCTGCGCATGCGCCCGGAAACGGAGCGCCTGCCGATCATCATGCTGACGGCCCGCGGCGAGGAGAGCGAGCGTGTTCGCGGCCTCGCCACCGGCGCCGACGACTACGTGGTGAAGCCTTTCTCGACGCCGGAACTGATGGCCCGCGTCAAGGCGATGCTTCGCCGCGCCCGTCCCGAAGTGCTCTCCAGCGTGCTCCGTTGCGGCGATATCGAACTCGACCGGGAAACCCATCGCGTTCACCGCAAGAGCCGCGAAGTGCGCCTTGGCCCGACCGAGTTCCGCCTGCTGGAATTCCTGATGGCCTCGCCTGGCCGCGTTTTCTCGCGGTCGCAGCTTCTGGACGGCGTTTGGGGTCACGACATCTATGTCGACGAGCGCACCGTCGACGTGCATGTCGGCCGTCTCAGGAAGGCGCTCAACTTCTCCAATATGCAGGATGTCATCCGCACCGTCCGCGGCGCGGGTTATTCAATGGAATCCTGAGAGGCGGCTTTAAGCCGCCTCGGTCTGCCGCTGCCATTCCGGCAGCGGAAAGATCCGGTCGTAGGCCCAGTTGAACACGAAGGCATAGACCACGTAAAAGACCGCGAACGACACGTCTATCGTCAGCGCATGGACGAGGCTGATGCCGAGATACCAGGCGATCAGCGGCAGAAGCGCGATCAGCAGTCCAAGTTCGAACAGCACCGCATGCGCCACGCGTATGGTGGTGTTTTTCTGCGTGCCGCCGGTAAAGCGCTGCATCAGGTGGTCGAAGCCGAGATTGTAGAGATAGTTCCAGCCAGTGGCGATCGTCGCGCTGCCGATGCCGACCACGCCGATATCGGCGGCCGGCATGCCGAAGGCGAAGGAGCCGAGTGGTGTGATGAGAGCGAGCCCGATCAGTTCGAAGCTGATGGCATGGCGGATACGGTCGCGTGTCGAGCGCATGATGACCTCCTGGGGTGCTTTCCGGGCCGTCCCGGAGTTTCTGCCCAAATGGGGGAGGTCGTCCTCGCTGACCTTCAGATAGGCGTAAAGCCGATCCGGAGCAAGGCTTGGCCGGCATATCTGCCGTGCACAACAAAAAAAGCGGGCCTTGAGCCCGCCTTCGATTTCGCCCTCGTGTCGCGCCGCCGCTCAGACCCGAGCGGCAACCTTGCGGCGCTCGTTGACCGGCTGGTAGGCGAGCTTTGCGTGGTAACCGCAATAGGGCGATGCATCCGGGGATTCACAGCCGCAGAAGTGGAAGTCTTCCTTGAGCGGGTCGCCGACCGGCCATTTGCAGGTGCGCTCGGTGAGTTCCGTCAATGCAAGGCGGCGGGAGATCGGCACGACTACGTTGGAGGCGGGACGATATTCCATCTCCTGGTAGGGTTCGATCTCGATCTCTTCCTTGACCATCGTCGCGCCGACGGCGCGGGTAACGGTCCGGGTCGTGACGCGCGACGCATAGTTCGGAGCCCGCGGCGCCGATGTCGTGCGCTTGGCAGCCGATGCGCGGCCGGTCGCAACCGTACCGCCGGCTTTCGCCCGGCCCGGCAGGCTGAGACGATGCACCTTGCCGATCACGGCATTTCGGCTTACGCCACCAAGTTGTGCTGCGATCTGGCTGGCACTCAGGCCCTCCGACCACAATCTTTTGAGCTTCTCGACACGCTCGTCTGTCCAGTTCATGCCCGTTCTCCGCCTTTGAACGTTGCTGGCATGCAGAATCCTTCCACCTTTGCTGCGAAAATCATTTCGCAGCACCCACTATATCTATGCTTGAGGTGACTAGTTCCGCCGCATGCAGTCTAGTAATTGATCATTAACCTAGTGTGAGGCTGACTCCGTGGCAAGAGTCGGAGGAATCTGCGGGATTCGATTTCGTGGTTTTCCCCAACTTGCTGTGATGGAGAGTCATTTTTGTCACAGAAGCCAGCACCTGTCGGTTTCCGGTCGAAACACGCGTAAAACGCCGAGCTTTGTTGACATTGACGGCCTAAACCCCGATAGTGCCCCCGCCGCCCAGTGGGCGGCATTTTTGGTTTTTCTGGCCGGTTTTGTCGGCCTTTTTTGACTGCCTAGAGGAGTGATGTCGCCATGGCTGAAGCCGCGCTTTTCGACACGTTTGCCCGGGCTCCGCTGCGTTTTGAACGCGGCGAGGGCGTATGGCTTGTGACGGAAAGTGGAGAGCGATATCTCGACTTCGGCGCGGGCATCGCCGTCAACTCGCTCGGTTACGGCCATCCGCACCTCGTCGGCGCGCTGAAGGCACAGGCCGACAAGGTCTGGCACACATCAAACCTCTTCGAGCAGCCCGGCCAGGAGACGCTGTCGCGCCGCCTCGCCGACAACTCTTTCGCGGATAAGGTGTTCTTCACCAATTCCGGTGCGGAGGCGCTCGAATGCGCCATCAAGACCGCGCGCCGCTACCAGTTCGTGAAGGGCCATCCGGAACGCTTCCACATCGTCACCTTCGAGGGCGCCTTCCATGGCCGCACGTTGGCGACCATCGCTGCCGGCGGCCAGGCGAAATATCTCGAAGGTTTCGGCCCCAAGGTCGAAGGCTTCGATCAGGTACCGTTCGGCGATATGGACGCTCTGAAGGCTGCGATCACCGATGCGACCGCCGCGATCCTCATCGAACCGATCCAGGGAGAGGGCGGCATCCGGCCGGTTCCAAAGGAATTCCTGGCTGCGCTGCGGCAGATCTGCGACGACAACGGCCTGCTGTTGATCTTCGACGAGGTCCAGACCGGCGTCGGCCGCACCGGCAAATTGTTTGCCTATGAATGGACGGGTGTTTCGCCCGACATCATGGCGCTCGCCAAGGGCATCGGCGGCGGGTTCCCGCTCGGGGCCTGCCTCGCGACCGCGGATGCCGCGTCCGGCATGACAGCCGGCACCCACGGCACCACCTACGGCGGCAACCCTCTGGCCATGGCGGTCGGCAATGCCGTGCTCGACGTGATCCTGGGGGACGGCTTCCTGGAAAATGTCCGCGACGTCACGTTGGTCTTGCGGCAGGGGCTAGCCAGCCTCAAGGATCGCTTCCCCAGCGTCATCGAGGATATCCGCGGCGAAGGCCTGCTGCTCGGCGTGAAGGCAAAGGTGCCGGCGGGCGACCTGGTTGCCGCCATGCGCGGCGAACATATGCTGGCCGTTCCGGCCGGTGACAACGTGGTGCGTCTCCTGCCACCGCTCACAGTCACGGCGGAGGAAGCTCGCGAGGGTCTCTCCCGCATCGAGAAAGCGGCGGAAAAGCTCTCCGCCTCGGAAATGAAGAAATCGGCCTGAGCGGGCAAAAAGGGGGATGCCGTTGTAGGTTTCCCACGTCACAGGGAACATCACATGGCATCTCCCAAGCATTTCCTCGATCTTTCCGCCGTTTCCCCGGCTGATCTGCGCAGCATTCTCGACGACGCGAAGACCCGCAAGCAGGCCACCAAGGCCGGCACGGCGGAAAAGCCGCTCGCCGGCAAGATGCTGGCGATGATCTTTGAAAAACCTTCCACCCGCACCCGCGTATCCTTCGATGTCGGCATGCGCCAACTCGGTGGCGAGACGCTGTTCCTGTCGGGCACCGAAATGCAGCTCGGCCGCGCAGAGACGATCGGCGACACCGCCAAGGTTCTGTCGCGTTACGTCGATGCCATCATGATCCGCACCACGGATCACGCCCGTATGCTGGAGCTTGCCGAACACGCGACCGTACCGGTCATCAATGCCCTGACCGACGACACGCATCCCTGCCAGATCATGGCCGACATCATGACTTTCGAAGAGCATCGCGGACCGATCGCCGGCAAGACGGTTGCCTGGACCGGCGACGGCAACAACGTGCTGCATTCCTTCGTGGAAGGTGCTGCCCGTTTCGGCTATCGGATGAACATGGCTGTGCCGATGGGTTCGGAACCCGCCGACAAGTTCCTCAACTGGGCGCGCAACAACGGTGGCAACATCATGCTTTGCCATGATGCCGAAAAGGCGGTTGCCGGCGCCGATTGCGTCGTCACCGACACCTGGGTTTCGATGAACCAGGAGCACAAGGCGCGCGGCCACAATGTCTTCCAGCCCTTCCAGGTCAATGCCGACCTGATGAAGCGGGCCGACAAGGAGGCGCTGTTCATGCACTGCCTTCCGGCTCATCGCGGCGAGGAAGTCACCGACGAGGTCATCGATGGCCCGCAGTCGGTGGTCTTTGACGAGGCTGAAAACCGTCTCCACGCGCAGAAATCCATTCTCGCCTGGTGCTTCGGCGCGGTCTGAACGCAATGTCCCGGACGGTGCGGATGTGAAGAGCGGCGGCGATCGAACCTTGATTTCCGCCCCGCAATCCCCCATCTGTCGGCTTTCAACAATACGCCGTCTTCTGGACTGGCGTTTCAACACACATCGTCGACGTCTTTTCCTCCGGCCAGCGGTTCCGCTCGGGCTGGCGCTTGTGTAAAGGTTTTTGGGTCGGCGCGAAGGAGCGAAGTCATGGCGGAAGCGACTGTGGAACTCAACGAACTCGACTTTGCTGGAGACGACCGGGTCGTTCCATTTCAGGTGGACGGTCTCGACGTGCGCGGCCGCGCGGTCCAGCTCGGGCCGCTGCTCAACTCCATCCTTAGCCGCCATGATTATCCAGGCCCGGTCGCGCGGCTGCTTGCCGAGGCGATCGTCCTGACGGCTCTGCTCGGCACATCGCTGAAATTCGACGGCAAGTTCACGGTGCAGACCAAGGGTGACGGTCCCGTCGACCTGTTGGTCGCGGATTTCTCGACGCCCGACAGTCTTCGCGCCTACGCCCGCTACGACGAGGAGGCTCTGGCGGCCGCCGTCACGGAAGGCAAGACTTCGCCGGCCGACCTCCTGGGGCACGGCGTACTTGCCTTCACCATCGACCAGGGCCGCGGCATGCAGCCCTATCAGGGCATCGTGCCGATGGACGGCTCATCGCTGGAGGAGATCGCCGGCGTCTATTTCCGCCAATCGGAGCAGATCCCGACCAGGGTGCGCCTCGGCGTTGCCGAGCTCTTCGATCGCGATGCCGATGGTAAGCCGCGTCACAACTGGCGAGCAGGCGGTCTGGTCGCGCAGTTCCTGCCGCAGGCACCCGAGCGCATGCGGCAGCCGGACCTGCATGGCGGCGACGGCGATGAGCGCGATTTCGAATTCACCGAGGACGATTCCTGGGCCGAAGCCCGCACCCTGGTGGAAACGATCGACACCGACGAGCTGACCGACCCGCGGGTTGCGATCGAGCGTCTGCTGTTCCGCCTTTTCCACGAGCGCGGCGTCCGGGTTTACGCGCCGCACCCGGTGTTCGACCGCTGCAGCTGTTCGCGCGACAAGATCAAGGGCGTCCTCTCGGGTTTTTCCGCCGAGGAGATTGAGGCAAGCGAGGAAGACGGCGAGATCGCCGTCACCTGCGAGTTCTGCTCGACCACCTATCGCTACAAGGCGGATGAATTCGCTGCAGCCTGAAAATCAGATGGCGGGAGTTTCCTCCCGCCGTTTTCGTTTCAGGGTATCTTGCATTCGAAGTTCGCTCCATCCTTCACATCGCCGTTGCCGGAGTATTTGGCCGATTGCGGGTAGGGGCAGAGCGGCCGGGTCATCGCCTGTTTGCCATCTTTGATCTGGCTTGCCTGGATCACCGTCGGCGCTTTGCCGTTTTCCACCCAGTCCATCAGCGGCGTGAAGGCGTCGAAGACATCGGTGCCGTAGCCCGCGGTGCAATGGAACATGCCGGGCACCATGAACAGCCGGTAGAATTCCGCGGTCCGATCGGCACCCATCTGCTTGCGGACGGCTTCGTAATAGTTCACGCCCATCATCGGGTTCAGCGCCGGATCCGACCAGCCGAAATAGGTGATCATCCGCCCGCCGCGTTTTTGGAACTCGCTGAGGTCGGGATTGGTCGCGTCGACGATCTCTCGGATCGCGCCGATCTTCGGATATTCGGCATCGAAGTCGAAGGTCTTCCAGTCGATCGCTTTTCCGGAGGCGGGCAGCATCGCCATGTTCTTGACGAAGGTCTCGCCATAGGCCAGCTGCCGGCTTGGTCCCTGTTCGGACACCATCCACATGTCCCAGCCGCTGACCCCGCTCGGATCGACACCCTCGGTGCCGAACTGCACGCCGGGGAAAATCGTCTCTCCCTTGATCTTCACACCGCCCGCCAGCGCCTTCAGCGTGTCCACCTGCGCAGGCGTGAAGCAGTCCGAACCGCCGGCCTCGCAGGTCTTCAGGTCCTTGGCCGGATCGAAATTGCATTGGCGCGGATCGGCGATCAGCCCATCCTTGGCACCGTCGATCGCATCGCATTTGTCCATAACCGCCTTGGCGAGAACCGGAAGCTGGGCCCGGCTGATCGGCGCCTTGAGGAGCGCCCGCGCATTCCAGACGCCCCAGATCTGCGTATTGGTGAGATCGAGGACCGGCGCTCCGGCAAGAATGCCATCGAAATCGCCCGGATAGCGTTGTGCCGCCATCAGCCCCTGGCGTCCGCCGGTCGAGCAGCCGTCCCAATAGGAGAAGGAGGGATGCCGGTCGTAATAGCGTGCGGCGATCGTCTTGGCCGTGTCGACCGTCACATGCACTGCGCGCGATCCGTAGTCGATCAACAGGCCGAGGTCCTGAGCAAAATCCCCGAGCTTGTAGGTGACCGCATCATGGCCGGTATTCTGCTGGACGGTGAGAAAGCCTTTCGTAAGTGCGGCATTGCGGGTGGTGATCCGCGACGCCGCGGCAAGGTCTTCGCCGGCATACCCGCCATTGCCGAACATGTAGAGCCGGCGGTTCCAGTTGTCTGGAAGGGTGATTTCGAAACGGACCTGCGGCCGGATATAGCCCGTCACCTGGCAATGGCCTGGCACGTTGCCGACACCCGCGACATGCGTGGCTTTCAGCGTCGCGACCTCGGCAAAGGATTGGCTGTTCAGCATGCCGCAGGCGATCTGCGGCGAGACCGTGGCGGAAGCGAAATCCGGCCGGTCCTTCTGGTCGATGAAACTGCTTTTGTTTTGTGCGAGCGCCGGCGTAAAGGCCGTAAGCGTGGTGAACGCGCAGGACGCCAGCAGAATGACCGGCAAAGCGGAACGTGCCATCAAGTACTCCTCCCAAAGACCGTTTGACGGTGCCAAGATGCCGCAGGAGGAAAGGGGTAACAAATAGAAAAACCGCCGCCACCCATAACCTGTAGGTTGTCGGCAGCGCGGTCTAGTTGAGGACGCGCATCAGGCCTGGTGAATCCAGCGAGAAAGCCGGGATCGTCACCTCGAAGGTTTCGCCGTCGTCGGTCTGCATGTCGTAGTGGCCGAACATCAGGCCGGACGGGGTGTCGAGCGGACATCCTGAAGAATACTCGTAGCTGTCGCCGGGCTTCAGCCGCGGCTGCTCACCGATGACACCAGGCCCGTCCACTTCGTCGACGATTCCGTTCTGGTCGGTAATGTTCCAGTAGCGATGCACGAGCTGCACAGTGAGCGTCGAATGGTTTTCGATGACGATACGATAGCCCCAGACATAACGGCTCTCTTCCGGATTGGATTGCTCCTCCAGATAATAGGGCTCGACGGCGACATCGATATCTCTTGTCCGGGCGCGATACATGCGACACCTCAACAAATCCAACTTGGTTCGATATTGTACAGAGGCGCCGCAACGTCAAGAATTCTCGCGGTTTGAACAACCGAGTATGGGCATTAGTTGAAGTTAAGGATAACCGGGATGGTGAATATCTGGTCGATCCACCACCCCGCAAAGCCAATGCTTACATGCCGGCCTTTGAAAGCGCCCGAGCGAAATCCTCGATCAGGTCGTCGGTATCCTCGATGCCGGCCGACAGACGCACGGTGCCCGGCGAAATGCCGAGCTCGGCGCGGGCCTCGTCCGTCAGGTTCTTGTGCGTCGTCGTCGCCGGATGGGTGATCAGGCTCTTGGAATCGCCGAGATTGTTGGAAATCCTGACGATCTCCAGCGCGTTTTGCAGCTTGAAGGCCGCGTCCTTGCCGCCCTTCAGTTCGAAGCAGACGAGCGTCGAGCCGGCCTTCATCTGCCGGGCGATGATATCGGCCTGCGGATGGTCCTTGCGGCCAGGATAGATGACCTTTGCGACCTGCTTCTGCTCGGCGAGGAAGTCGGCGATCTTCGAGGCGCTCTCGGTCTGCTGCTTGACGCGCAGCGGCAGGGTTTCGATGCCCTTCAGCAGCGTCCAGGCATTGAAGGGCGACATGGCCGGGCCCGTATGGCGGAAATAGTCGTGCAGGTTCTCATCGATCCATTCCTTGTCGGAAAGCACGACGCCGCCGAGGCAGCGGCCCTGGCCGTCGATATGCTTGGTGGCCGAATAGACGACGATATGCGCGCCGAGTTCCAACGGCTTCTGGTAGAGCGGGGTCGCAAACACGTTGTCGACGACGACCTTGGCGCCGATCTGGTTGGCGAGCTTGGCGACACCGGCAATGTCGACCACTTCGAGCGTTGGGTTGGTCGGGCTTTCCAGGAAGAACACCTTGGTCTTCGGAGTGATCGCCTTTTCCCAGTTCTCGAGGAAGCGGCCGTCGACCAGCGTGCATTCGATGCCATATTTCGGAGCGAGCGTCTCGACCACCCAGCGGCAGGAGCCGAACAGGGCGCGGGCCGCGACGATATGGTCGCCGGCCTTCAGCTGGCAGAGGATCGCGGCGGTAACGGCAGCCATGCCGGATGCTGTGGCGCGCGCATCTTCGGCGCCTTCCAGCATGCACATGCGCTTTTCGAACATGTCGTTGGTTGGGCTGCCATAGCGGGCGTAGATGAAGCCGTCGGTCTCGCCCTTGAAGCGGGCTTCCGCCGCTTCCGAGGTGTCATAGACGAAACCCTGGGTCAGGAAGATCGCTTCCGACGTTTCGCCATATTGCGAGCGCAGCGTGCCGCCGTGTACGAGCTGAGTTGCCGGGCGCCAATTCTTAGTCATGCGTGTTCCCCATTCAGAACAAAAAAACCGGTCGCATAAGCAGACCGGTTTCGCACCCGGTCTTTTTAGCCACTTATTTAACGTGGCTGCAAGCCGACCGGCCAAATCACCACGGGATAAGAGTGGCATAGCGCCGCGTCCCGCTTGCGTCAATGGCTCGCATTTGGTTTTGTCGCCTCGTAAACTTGAGAGAGACATGATGGCTCGCGAAACAGGAATTTTGGCAGACCGCGCGATCGCGGCGCTTTTCGACAGTGGACGGCTGATTTCCGAACGTGAACTGGACCGGGACCAGGTCCAGCCGGCAAGCCTGGACCTGCGCTTGAGTGCCAAGGCTTTTCGCGTCCGCGCCAGCTTCATGCCGGGCCCGACGAGCCTGGTCTCCGATAAGCTCGATCGGCTGAAGCTGCACGTTATCGATCTTTCCGAAGGCGCCGTGCTGGAAACCGGCTGCGTCTACATCGTGCCGCTGATGGAACGGCTCGATCTGCCGGCCAATATGTCTGCCTCCGCCAATCCGAAAAGCTCCACCGGCCGGCTCGACATCTTCACCCGCGTCATCACCGATTACGCGCAGGAGTTCGACAAGATTCCGACCGGTTATTCCGGGCCACTCTATCTCGAAATCTCGCCTCGTACCTTCCCGATCGTGGTGCGCCGCGGTTCGCGTCTGTCGCAAATCCGCTTCCGGGTCGGCAATGCGCTGCTGAGCGAGCCCGACCTCCTGCAACTCCACAATGACGAAACCCTGGTCGCATCCGCCAAGCCAAATGTCTCGGGCGGCGGCATCGCCCTGTCGATCGATCTGTCCGGCGATAGCGTCGGCCTGATCGGTTATCGCGGCAAACACCACACGGCCGTCGTCGACGTCGACAAGAAGGCGCAGCACGACATCTTCGATTTCTGGGAGCCGCTTTACAGCCGCGGCCGCAACGAACTGATCCTCGATCCCGACGAATTCTATATCCTCGTCTCGCGTGAGGCGGTGCACGTGCCGCCGCTCTATGCCGCCGAGATGACGCCCTTCGATCCGCTGGTCGGCGAGTTCCGCGTCCACTATGCCGGTTTCTTCGATCCGGGCTTCGGCCACGAGGCGGCAGGGGGACGGGGCAGCCGGGCGGTGCTCGAAGTGCGTAGCCACGAAGTGCCCTTCATCCTCGAAGACGGCCAGATCGTCGGCCGCCTTGTCTATGAACACATGATGGACAAGCCGGAAGGTATGTACGGCACGGGCCTCGGCTCCAACTATCAGGCCCAGGGCCTGAAACTGTCCAAGCATTTTCGCGCCTGACCTCACCTCCGGCTTGACAGGCGAGGCCGTCTGTTGGAAGTCTGAAACCTGACGCGGGTGTAGCTCAATGGTAGAGCAGCAGCTTCCCAAGCTGAATACGAGGGTTCGATTCCCTTCACCCGCTCCACCGGCCCTTGTGGCTGCCGCGGCCTCCCTTTCCTAGGTTCGTTCAGCGAGGTGCAGAGATGTGCACTAAGCCATTGACAAACAAAAAGATTGTTCAACCGAACCTCGCGCGCGCGTAGCGGGCTTTCGCCGCAATAGTGCAGCAATGTCCAGCACTGTTCGGTGACAGCCGGTCGTTTTTACAGTACAAAAGCCGGTATCGCCCACTTAATGAGGAAGCCGATACCGTCGATGGCCCTAACTGACATACATATCCGAAATGCCAAGAAGGCCCACAAATCATACAAATTGCCGGATGGAAGCGGACTGTACCTTTATGTTTCGAAGGCGGGCGGTAAGTCGTGGAGACTCGACTACGCTTATTTTGGCAAGCGAAAGACGCTGACTATTGGCACGTACCCCTCGGTCGGACTCGCTGAAGCACGAGCTCGGAGAGATGAGGCGAAGAAAAAACTGTCAGAAGGATTAGACCCCTCGCTGTCGAAAAAACGCGACCAGTTGGCCGCTAAGGCGGCAGCTGGGAATACCTTCGAACTTATCGCCGACGAATTCATTGCTAAACTGCGCCGCGATAAGCGGGCTGAGCCAACAATTGAGAAAAACACCTGGATGCTGAAGGTGCTCGCGAAGAAGCTGCTGCCTTATCCAATCACCCAGATCTCGGCGAAGGACGTACTAGATGTCCTCGGCACTATCGAAAAAAGTGGTCGCGTTGAAAGTGCACTTGCCACCCGTTCAGCAATAGGACGTGTTTTCCGCTTCGCCATCGCCACAGCAAGAGCAGAAAATGACCCAACATCCGCTTTGCGAGGCGCCCTTCAGCGCCATGTACCGACCAGCCATCCTGCACTCACGACACGTGAAGAGCTGGGTGGGCTAATGAGAGCCATTTATGGCTATGAAGGCTGGCCCTCCCTTGTCGCTGCACTAAAGATTCAAGCTTTATGCTTTGCTCGCCCGGGTGAGACGCGATCAATGGGATGGTCAGAAGTCGACCTTGAAAAAGCCATCTGGACGATCCCTGCCGCAAAAACCAAAATGCGTCGAGAGCACCATGTGCCTCTTTCCCGACAGGCGCTGGAAATCATCAAACAGATGAAAGACTTGTTTCCAGATAGAGAGCAGGTCTTCCCGTCGATGATGTCGGGCAAGACGTTTCTCTCAGAAAATTCGATGAATTCAGCTCTTCGCAGAATGGGGATAGGGGACGATGAACATACTGCCCACGGTTTTCGCTCGTCCGCCAGCAGCATATTGAACGAATCTGGGAAGTTCAGCGCTGACGCCATTGAGGCGCAACTTGCCCATTTGGACACTCGCGAGGTTCGAAGAGTCTACAATCGAGCGACCTATTGGAATGAGCGCGTGCAAATGATGCAGTGGTGGGCCGATATGCTTGACGAACAACGAACTCAGAAGCGCGCGCTATTCAACAGCTCGGTTGCCGCAGCTATCAGCGGATGATCAGGGGCTGGCTGCGCATTATACGATCTCAACATATGCGCCTGAAGTAATACTTGGATTTCAAAAACATCGTGTCAGCGGCGGATTGATAAAGACTATCGCAACACGAGGGGGCTGCTCCTTATCTCCCCGCAAGTGACATACTCATTCCCGCTTACAGCCTTTGGCAACTTCGGCCTGGATGACGGAAAATTCTGGAAACGGACGTTCCGCTTAAGGCTGGCAAACAATTGACCCGGATGCGCCCACCTCTGTGCACGCAGAGAAGAAGGACTGCAGGAGCCAAAACAGTTGCACAAACGTGTGGGGTGGCCGCTGCCCAGCCTGGATAGCGGCAAACGCATCCTCAACACCCTTCTTGCTGAGTGACGAAGTTACAATTACCGCCCGCCGCCGCACATCGGGTGCTGTTCTGGCCCGCACAATCGTTGCACCAAGATCGCCCATGTTGTTCCGAATGATTCTCGCGATTTGGGTCGGTTGGCCTGCGGCGTTATAGGTGACGTTCCAACTCTGCATCTTGGCCGCCATTCGTTCAGGCGGAAACATCATGTTGCCAAGGTTCTTGATCGCCTGACTCACTGCAACGTGAAAGGAGCCGGCACTAAGCGTCAATGCATCATGCTTCGCGTGGTAGAAACACACCTGGACGAAACCGGCTTCTTCCTTGATGCCAATGAAGTCAGCCCACTCATCACCAAGATCGTCGCAGATCAGAATGGCATCCTCCGCGCCGATGTGCTCAACAATGGCCCCGAAAGTGGAAGTTCCGTCGAACGCCACCTGGCCGGCGACGAATGTACCTTTCTCGTCCGTAACGGTTTGAAGAGATGCATCCGGATGTAGGTAGGGAAGGAACGACGCCCCGCCATCCAGCATAGTTTCATCCCGAAACACCTGACCGTCGATGTAGGAAAGTCGAACGTCATCGAACAAGACAATGAAGCAGTCACCTTCATCGAGATAAGAACGCAGCGGCCGGCGGTCTGGATCCTCTCCCAATGCCAGATCACAGGTCTCCACCTCTACCGCGGCGGCCATGCCGAGTGTGAGGGACCGTAATGCAATACGGCTCTTGTTCAGACTTATCGTGGCGACCTCGTCGTCGCTGTCTGGAAGCTTCGCAGCGCGCAACTTCCCGTTTCCTTCGATAGAGAGCGCCTGGTCGAGCTGACCGAGGAGCTCGCTGAACTCATCAGTGGAGAGTTCGGTAACGTGATCTCCAACATGGACAAGCCGGATGGTAGCTTCGTCACCGGTAACCGCAGCCGCAAGTCGCGCCGTGTCGATCGCGATTGTTGTCGGCTGTGAGGCGGCAAGGGCATCCTCGAGTGACATTGGTCGCGCAAATGTTCTTATGAAGGGGGAGACATCAACGGGATCAACCCGAAGGGCGTCAATCATTATCCGGGCGAACTCGATTAGCTCGTCGTGACCCACCTTGTCCGATCGAACACCAATACGACCTGTGCTGGGGGTCGTCGTGCTATAGATGCCATCGACCGACACCGTGTATGTCTGCGGAGCGTACCTGCGGCTGCCGGCCGGACCCACCACATTCGCCAGATTCGGGGCTTCCAAAGTTTTGTTCCGCATCACATGAGGCGACACTGACATATTACGCATTCGCATTTTTTGGAACACCGCGTTCTCGCGCGCGATAGCGCCCTCCATCCGGCTTACGGAGATTGGCGAAAAGTGCCGAGACTTGAATGCTGTCGGCAGAACAAGGCGCGAGGAAAACAGCGCCGCGTGGCCTTGATATTCGACGAGCATCAGGTAACCGAAGAGCCTCTCCTTTACCCCAGAGGCCGGATTGAGAAATGCAGGCGATGTTGAGTACTCAAAGCAAATTGCTGACCACCGCGCATTACCCTGACTCTCGCGGATGTGCCTGAATACATTGTTCGCGCTTGTGCCGTGCGACTTGCGAAGAGCCGTAAACAGATCCTCAACGGTCTTGTCGGTTAGATTCCTGCGGACAGTAAAAAACGCCGCCGACTTCGAAACCGTCAGGTTGTCAATCATGCCCCCTCCCGTATGAACAGCTTCGCGAATAAGATTGCATTTATCGCGCAATGCGCGAGCGCCATCAAGCGTTGATTTAATGCATAGGTTGTCTGGTCAAGAACCCTTTAGTGCCTCGCTGTACCGAGAAATGTTGATGCCGTAGGGACTTGATGGTTTGTCTTGCCGGTGGCATTGTCGTTCCGCAACTCCTGGTTTGAGGAACGTGTCAGTGCATAAGCCTTCCTATGTGATCGTCTCGCGGCTGCAGGCGCTAGTAATTACTTGTTCTAGATGACTATCCAATTTCCCGTCTTTGAAAGCCTATCCGTCCGTAACTACGAGCTCTATCCAGGAGCTACCGGAGGCAACGGCTTTGATTTTGCCTTTCAAGCCGATGAAAATCTCGTTTTGGGTGTTAATGGGCTTGGTAAAAGTACCCTGTTGCTGCTTCTCAAGCAGATGATCCAGGGCCCAGTCAGACTGCGGTCCCCGGGTTTCGCCGGCGAGCGGCAAGCCGACTGGTTCCACGGAGACGCTAACATGTTCGCCGTACGTGCCAATGACGGTGGCGCAACGGCTACAGCCGAACTCGTCGTTCGTTTTGGTGCCAACCGGCTGCGCATTCAACGGCGTCTCAGGGACTTGTCTCTGATAAACCATGCCACCGGTCGAGCAGGCCTGGACTTTAACACGAAGGACAACGGTGGTTATCATCAAGACGTAGCCGATCTGGCCGGAGTCGGCTCCTTCGGGGATGTCCTACGGCTATGCGACCGAGTAGTGTTCTTCCTCGAAAATCGTGAGCGACTTCTCTGGGATTGGCGGGCTCAATACGAGATTTTTCGCTCACTACTGCTGCCCCCTAATGAAGCTAGCAAACTGCGTAGTCTTGAGTCCCAGATCGTCAGTGCCGACAGTTCCGCACGAAATATTCGCGCCACGATGTACAAGCTCCGAAACCGGAGAGAGAAACAAGTACGAAAGCTTGAGAGAGAGGAAGACGTCCTGGCGGCAATCAGCGATGTCGATCCCAGAATAGAGACAACCCAACAGCTAGAGATCGAGTTGGTGCAGCAACTCGATAGCAAACGTGTTGAGGTGGCGGACGAGCGAGCGCGGGTTTGGAAAATCACAACCGACGAGGATGCGGCGGCCGCGAGATATGCTCATCTCAAATATCGTGCCTTGCGTCATTCGCTACCAAGAGCCGGCAATGAGGTGCAGTACCTTCTTCTGAAGATCGCAGACGAAGGCCACTGCCTCGTATGCGATACGCAGGGACTCGACTCGATGTCGGCAGAGGTTAAGCACCGGCTCGGTCATGGCCAATGCATCCTTTGCGGTTCGCCGTTTGCCAACGAGGATGTATCCACGACAACTGAGGCCCTCATTGCTCAAGCCCAACAAGCGCATGATGAACTCACGAACCTTAGAGCGGCGGTAGCGGAGGCCCAATTACGCCTACAAGCTGCCACGGAAGAGGAGCACGGCATAGTCGACCGCTTGCGGCGATGTCGGGAGGAAGTCGACCTTCTTCAGCGTCATCGCCGAAATCTGATCGGAAAACTACCTCGTGCAGACCGCGCTCAGTTGGCGCGCGTGGAGGGCGAACTCGACAACCTTCGCTCCAGTGCCGAGCAGTTCGAACACGATCGAGAAGTGGCCGAAGCGGAAGTGGAGCTGCTCCTCGCTAAATTGCGGGAGGGCGTAGAGCGTTTCAGGCAACCGATTGAGTCCACATTTTTAAAGCGAGGGTCGTCGTTTTTCATCGAGCATATTCGCCTGGTCTATGCGCCGCGCGTCGAGAAGATCGCCCAACTTGGGGCGAAGTTTGAGTTCCCTGCCTTCGAGGTCGACATGACGAGCGGTTCTACCGGCGCAGCCTTCGTACGTCGCACCTACGAGCAGGCCTCGCTATCACAACGTGAATACTTGGACATCGCTTTCCGGATGTCAGTGATGGAAAGCTTCGGCGGTCAAGAATGTAGTATCGTGGTCGATGGTCCCGAAGGCTCGGTCGACGTGGTATTCGCCGACCGCGCTGGCAAGATGCTCGCAGCATTCGCTGAGACTGGTAGCCGGGTGCCGGGGGGCACGCCAACGCGCCAAATCATCGCAGCTTGCAATGTTGTGGAGGGCGGGTTCATACCGTTCTATTTGGGTGACCATAGTACTCGACCGGCTCGACTCGCTCGCACAATTGACCTTCTGACTATAGCGACCCCAACCGCGGCATTGGAGCAGCTGAGGCCCGAATATACCACGAAAGTGGAAGAGGTGCTTTTTAGAGGTACATTTCCATGACGGAGGATGAAAGAACGGAACTGCAGGTCAGAGTGGTTCGGCTCATCGATGCCTTGGTAAAAGCTGGTCTCGAAGACGTGACACTCGAGGACTTTCACGCCTTCGCCTTTTTCGCGGATGCTTTGGCGCCCGTCTGGGGCACGTTGCCACCGTTGGGTGAGGTGCTAAAGGACGAGGATGGTCCTCACTATCCTGCATTGCAACGGGAATTGGACTTTTTAATTGGGCGCGGCTTGGTGACTGTCAGCCACCTATCGCCTGATGATCGAGGTGGTCGTTGGCGTCTTGATATCGGGTTTTCCCTTGATTTGGAGAGAGCTTCGTCGTGGCTCACGGTCGCAGGCCAGATGCCTGACGAGGATCCGGGGCTTGCAGCCTTCCTCGCAGACCTTGCCTACAACTTTGTGGAGATACCGATTGGGAGCCGAGATGACGCCGCTCGTGTAGACGCAGCTTGGTCTGCTCCCGAGACCTCTGTGGGACGTTTCATCGAACTTGACGGCCGCTCGCCGTCGGGGCGAAGAGGGCTAAACCACTCGGTCGAAGCTGCCCGCCACTTCCAAGCCTATGCCTCCGAAGGAGTGGTATTGACCCCTGCCGAACAGACATCACTTTACATGAGCCTTGTGCGTCGGAGGGCCGGTGCGTAGCGGGTACATTGGGGGTATCCCAGAGCAGGAGATTGCGGACCTTTTTCAGGCGAAGGGTATCCCCGGCGACGCCGGCGCTGATCGCGCAATTCGTTTCCTTCGGAAGCTCTCGGACCTAATCGCCAGAAGATGGGCCGCGGGAGAGCATGGCACTGGCGCGGTCTTCCTCCTCGCCGAAAAGGTCTCCGATGCGATGAAAGGCCGAAAGGGGGTGTCCAAGCCAACGTTGGTCAACGGCAATGACCCGATCTCAGATGGCGTTTGGTTGGTCAATGCCCAAGTTGGAAATGCGCATGCCCTCGCCCTGGAATGGGAAACGGGCGCCAGTCTCGCCGTGGTCGTGGATGCGGGATTGGGAGACTTGCCTGCAGTAACGATCGACCTTCGAGACAAGTCGAGGCCGCCGCAGGTTCTGTTTTTTCCGGATGGTTGTGTCAATCTCGACTCAATGCTCACCCTATTTCTTGGCGATCAACCGATCGATGAGGGGACGATGAAGGGCACCCTCGACGACTTCTACCAAAACAGCCTACGAACGCCGATGACCGTGCTTGCCGGGCATTCTCCCGACCGCATCTGGAAAGACAGCGGCAAGGGCGTCCCCCAGGCTCGTCCGGAGGAATCCATCGAAGGCATGCTCTTGAGACACTTGAAAGCAGTGTTCCCGGATCACGATCCGCGAGCTCAGAACACCACTGATGACGGTTACCTTGACATCGCCGTCCACTACGCCGACAGAACTGTGCAGGGGCACCCGGCAAGACGATGCGACTGGGTGCTCGAGCTGAAGGCCTTGGCCGACCGCACAACTAACGACAATCCCAGTTCGGCAAACGTCGAAGAGGCGGTGACTAAGGGTGTTCGCCAAACCATCGCGTATTCGACGGCTGAGAACAGCCTCGAACGAGCTTTGTGCGTCTACGATCTCCGCGACGTCGCGAATGACGACGAGACATGTTTCGATCACGTCCGCGAGGATGCCACAGACAATCAGATTCACCTCTGGCGCTGGCGACTCATGCGTTCGGCCGAGGAAGGGCGGAAGGAGCGATACCCTCTTAAAGCTGATTCGCCCACGGCTTAATGGCGTAGCTATGGCGGGAGCTCGCTAGGTGCGGTCCCGAACGTCAATTGGCGCCGATTGCCTGGTGATCGATCAGTGCGAGGCTGATGTATACGGCCTTCGCATTAGCGCTTCGTCAAGTGAACCAATGTCTCGTCGAGGTCGTAGGTTCCACCTTGCTGCGCACTGGACCGCATCGAGCGCATGGAGGAAAGATCGGCGAGATCGAAACCAAGGTCATTCGCCAGTTCAACGAGGATTCTCCCCACATCGATGGACACCCCTGCATAGCGACTATCGCCAACAACCATCATGACCGCCCCACCATTGACGATCTTATCGTGCAGGGTCGTTAATATGACGACGAGGTCGTCGAAATAGGCGCGGACCATTTCGGGTATATTCTTGTCCCACATAACGTCACGGCGCGCACTTAGGTCGAACATCGTCCGGTCGAGTAGAGGAGAGCTAGCGCCTGCGTCGAAAGAGCGCTTGATCTGAACGTGCGACCTGAGAGTTGCTGTGCGCAGCTTTCGATTGTCTTCGGCCGTTCTCAGATACCCAAGCATCCAAAGCTCAATATTGTAGATGTCCGTGTAGTCGAAGGAATTCGGGTAAGGCGGGGAGAACAGTGCGAAGTCCGCCTCGTCGGCCTCGCTTAATACGATTCTAGCGTCCCCTCGAAAAAGAGAGTAGTCCCGACAGGGGCGGTCGCCAAACCTTACCACGTCCTCGAGCGCGTTCAGGAATGCCGTTTGGAAGGCCCTTCCCACTTGGGTAGGGTGAACCCTGCGACGCTCCCAGCCCGATCGATAGCGGCGTCCCTTGCCACTGATGATTACGTTACTCAGCTCTATCAACGTGGACCCCAGTAGGACCTTAAAGAGCCTGACGTGGGCCGGGTTACCGAGCGCCTCGATGGCGCTGCGGTAGGTGAGAATTCGTTCGGCTACCTCCGCTGAGTAGATCCATCTCCCCTTAACACCCGGCGCGACCATCGTGCGTGGAGCGTTCGCGAGCATCGCCCACGGCTCCGCTGTGCTAATGGCCACCGCGTCCAGGACCTCGCTGTAGGAAGAAAGGAGTGACTGCGGCTCGTACGACTGTAGCTTAGCTTCGATGAGATCTGCCAAGAAGGGATTCACCTCGACTGTCGTTGGACGAATGCCGAGAAATTGTGTCGTCAGGGCCGTGGTGCCACTTCCCCCGAATGGGTCGATGCAGGTTCGGGGCACACGTTCGAGCTTGCTAATGGCATCTACGACCGCCCGCGGGGCGAAAGCCTCCTTGAACCGATACCAGCGTTGGAACGGCAGATCGTGAGTGTCCTGATTCGTGGACGAGGGGCCGAAGAACGCGTGGCGGGAAAACCAGTCGCGAGCGAGCAGACGCGGTGCAGTGCCCAACCTGCCGGTCAGGGCGGCGATGTTCGTGTTGAGTTCTTCGCGCATCATTTCCACGATCATGACCTTATGGCACGGGAGTAAAGGAGTTGTGTATTATGCGAGTATGCGATTATGTTTCGCATATGACAAGGATAGACAGCCAGAGAATCGGTCGCGAGCTTAAGGAGTGGCTTGAGCGGAACGATATGACAGAGCAAGCCCTTGCGCAGGAGATAAACCGCGGCAGGACCGCCAAGCGTCGACTCAGCCAGTCTTGGGTGAGTCGAATATGCAGTGGTAAGTTCAAGCGCGTCGCGGGCCAGACGGAAGTGGTGTTAAAATATGCGGGTATTCGTGTTTCCTTATCGCCCGAGGACTCGTCGAAGGCAGCGGATCTCATCAATGAAGCCGTGCGAGAGGTATGGGATGGATCGGAAAGCGGCGCCGAGCTGATCGCGAATTTGCTCCGGAGCGCCGCAGCGCTCTCTGGTCGCCGCGGTGTGGGACCTGGCTAAGGACAACGCATGGCGTAGATATCTGCAGGACGGCTCAAAAACATCCAGAACGACCAACATTCGCCCATCGCTCTCGAAAGCCGTCATTCCACTTCCGGCCCCGGGGGCAGTCATTTCGCAGTCGCTCTTAGAACGCGGTAAACCTGCATTCGAGAGCAGCCGATTTCCTTAGCGATTGCAGTCACGCCATGGCCCGATGCCGATAGCTGGCGAATTCTCTGATGATCAATCCGAACCTTCCCGCCCTTGTACTGACCCGCAGACTTAGCCCGCTCGATACCTTCCCGTTGCCGCTCCTTGATAAAACGGCGTTCCATCTGAGCCACCATGCCTAGCACCGTTAGAATGATGTGCCCCATTTCACCACGCGTCGAGACGTGCGGGTCGAGGACTGTGACGAATGCGCCTCGCTGTTGGCAGTCATGAACAATGTTGAGAACGTCGCGAGTGTCACGGCCCAGCCGATCTAGCCGGGTAACCACAAGTTCGTCATCTTGCCGCAGAAACTCGATAACGGTTGCCAATTCAGTGCGACCTTCCCGGTTAGCGCCCGATACTTTTTCTGATCGGACGATCTCGCAGCCTTCAGCGCGAAGCCGGGCATGTTGACCCTGCAGATCCTGATCAATGGTGCTGACGCGTGCGTAGCCGATGCGGGCCATGTGTA
This sequence comes from Neorhizobium sp. BETTINA12A, assembly GCF_023006485.1. NCBI lineage: Bacteria > Pseudomonadati > Pseudomonadota > Alphaproteobacteria > Hyphomicrobiales > Rhizobiaceae > Neorhizobium > Neorhizobium sp. BETTINA12A. The sequence goes on along the minus strand of NZ_JALBGW010000005.1, from coordinate 65,565 downwards.
ACCTCAAGCTTTAGGCCCGAGGCTACCTTGTCACAAATAGGCGCTGTCAACCCAGATGCTACGGTTCGCGGTGATCGGTCAGTGCGTCACATCCGGGTATACCCGGCCGTGACGCATCATAGTGAGCGTTGCGGCTGATGTAGCGGGCAAAAGGCTGGTCGCGAGCGTGAAATAAGATATCAGTGATTTTTAGGAAGCCAATAATCTTTCTTGGAAATTAACAAATATATCCTGACCGATGCGATCGTTATTCATAGGAATTTCGAATGAAATCAAAATATTACTGGCATTTTTGGATTTCATACAAGGCGGCGTGCCATTGCATTTTTGAGATATGCGTTTATATGCAAATTCGGATCGAAAAAATATTGAGTTAGATTTCGAGTTTATTTGTTTTTCTTCTTTCTTGAAATCGTTCCGATTCAAGCGATCGCAGGCTGACCGCAACTTTTTTGGCCGGATTCTGATCAGTCCTCACAGACTGCCCGCCACCCCACAGCAGGATACTCCGACCTCAGATCGACCCGGTCTTAGCGGTACGATGAAGGAGTTCCATAATGGTAGTCGAACAGGCCGGCGTGCGGATTGCACGCAAACCCTGGGGCAGCCACGATCTCCGGCCCTGGACGAAGACACGCCACGACGACGCGATCGGTGAAATTTGGTTCGAGCGCGCCGACGCGCAGGCGCCCGATCCTGCTCTGCTTCTCAAGCTGCTCTTCACAAAAGAGGCCCTGTCGGTCCAGGTCCATCCCGACGACGGCCTTGCGCAATCGCTCGGCATGGGAAGCGGAAAGACTGAAGCATGGTATATTCTTTCAGCGGAACCGGGGGCTCAGGTTGCCGTCGGGTTGACGAGGAGGCTAACCCAGCCGGAACTGCGCCATGCAATCCTTGATGGCTCCATAGCCGATATCGTGGATTGGCGGGATGCCATCGCGGGCGACGTCATTTTCGTCCCGGCCGGAACCATTCACGCCATTGGCGCCGGGCTTGTTGTCGCGGAGATTCAGCAGAGAAGCGATACGACATTTCGTCTTTTCGACTATGGCCGCGAGCGCGAACTGCATGTGGAGCAGGCCGTCGCGGCTGCGGATCTAGAGCCGGCGAATGCCCAGGCAATTCCGATGGACCTCACAGAGGTGAGGACACAGCTGGTCTCCTGTCCTTTCTTCGTCCTCGAACGGGTCAACCTTCCCGCAGGCTCGAACTGGGAGTTGAACGCGGAATGCGAAACTTGGATGCTGGTCATCGCCGGTGAGATAGACGTCGGGAAGGCATCTGCCGGCATCGGAGACGCGTTGTTTGCCGACGCTTCGCACACCCATATCAAGGCCGGAAGCAACGGACTGACCGCCCTGCTTGCCTATGCCGACGCGCAACCAAGGTCCGACCTGCTACGCAATCTCGACATACTCACCGCCAAGCCGGCATCCCGGCATCTTGAACAGGCACTCATTCACCACCAACAACCGGCGGGCTTGCCATTCCGCTCAACGGAGGCATGACCATGACCCAACTCAGGAAAATTGCATTCATCGGCAATTCGCTCCCGCGTCGCTGCGGTATCGCGACTTTCACCAGCGATCTTCAACAGGCGGTTTCCAAATCCCCGGCAAAGGTGGAGGCGGTCATCGTGGCAATGAACGATCACGGCCATACCTATGATTACCCTCCCACTGTCTCGCTTCAAATACGTGACGGAAACCTCGAGGACTATATCAGCACCGCCCAGGCGCTGAATGCCGGACGATTCGACGTAGTTTGTATCCAGCATGAATTTGGAATTTTCGGCGGCGAAGCCGGTAGCTATATTCTGGAATTGATGTCGCGCCTCAACATGCCGATCGTGACGACCCTGCACACGGTTCTTGCCGAACCCAATGCAGCCCAGCGCCGCGTTCTGACGCGGATTATCGAGACATCAGCAAAGGTCATCGTGATGGCCGAGAAGGGCCGTGCGCTTTTGCGTCAGGTCTACGATGCCCCGGCAGACAAAATCGACGTGATCCCGCATGGGATTCCCGACATCGCCTTCGCGGAACCGGACCTCGCAAAGGCAAAACTCGGGTTCAATAATAGGCCGGCTATCCTGACATTCGGACTGCTTTCGCCCAACAAGGGCATAGAGGTGATGATCGATGCGATGCCTCTGATCCTGGAAAGCAGCCCGGACGCTGTCTATGTGGTGCTCGGCGCGACCCACCCCAATCTTATCCGCAATCAGGGCGAGGCCTATCGCGAGAGCCTTATTGCCCGGGTGCAGGCGCTCGGCATCGAAAACCACGTCGTTTTCCTTGACCAGTTCGTCGACCAGGCAAAGCTCCTGGACTTCATTTCCATGTGCGACGTCTATGCGACGCCTTATCTGAACGAGGCGCAGATGACATCGGGCACCCTGGCTTACAGTTTCGGCTTGGGAAAAGCGGTCGTTTCGACACCCTATTGGCATGCCCGCGAACTTCTGGCCGAGGGCCGCGGCATTCTGGTTGCGTCCGGCGATGTAAAAGCCATCGGCACCGAGATCGCGGGATTGCTGACGGATGACACAAGGCGCGATGCCATGCGTGCGCGTGCTTATGCCAGCAGCCGGTCGATGACGTGGCAAAGGACGGCCGAACGTTATGTGGCCGTCTTCGAGACCGCCAAGCGACATTTGCGGCCCGTCGCAGCAGCTGCCGGGGAGAGACATGCACCAACACGCGGCGTCTCCGTCCTGCCGGAGACGCAACTCACCTATTTCCTTTCCATGTGCGACGACACAGGCCTTTTTCAACATGCCGTCCATTCGGTACCTGATCGCGCGCACGGTTACTGCGTCGATGACAATGCACGGGCATTGCTTCTGGCGAGCGCCCTCAACACGTCGGGCGAAAAGTCTCTACCGGAGACGCTGACGAGCCGATTTGCATCCTTCGTGCAACACGCGTGGAATCCCGACAAGAAGCATTTTCGCAACTTCATGGGCTTCGACCGGAGATGGCTCGAAGACATGGGTTCCGAGGACAGCCATGGGCGCACGCTCTGGGCTCTGGGAGAATGTGCTCGCAGCGATACCAATCCGTCCCGCCGTAGCTGGGCGGCGGTCCTGTTCGCGGAAGCTCTGCCGACGGTAGAAATGTTTCGCTCACCGCGCGCGTGGGCTTTCACCCTCCTTGGGCTGGATGGCTATTGTGCCATAAGGGGAGAGGATCTTTTCGCCAAACGGATGCGCCGTCTTCTCGCAGACCGTCTGATGGATATCCTTGTTCGTGTGGAGACGGGGGATTGGACCTGGTTCGAGGAAGGCCTCTCCTATGACAATGCACGCCTGCCCCAGGCGCTGATCATAACGGGCCACGCCAGCGGAACATCCCCGTATGTCGTTGCGGGTGTGCGGACCCTGCGTTGGCTGATGACAAAGCAGACGGCGCCGGGGGGCCATTTCCGGCCGATCGGAACCGATGGTTTCGGCGACATCCGCAAGCCGCCCCAGGAATTTGATCAGCAGCCGCTCGAGGCCACGGCGACGATCTCAGCCTGTCTTGCCGCCTGGCACGCCGATCAAGGCGCAGAATGGAAAAACGGCGCCATCAGCGCATTTGCTTGGTTTCTCGGCAGCAACGATCTTTCGCAGACACTCGTCGATATCGATACGGGCAGTTGTCGCGACGGACTGCACCGCCTGCGCGTCAACGAGAACCGGGGTGGGGAATCCGTAATCTCCTATCTTCTGGCTCTTGTGGAGTATCGCCGGTTCGCCCGTGTCAGCGAGCAGCCTGCAGAACCCGCCCCCCTTCGTGCCCTCTGCGCCTAATCGCCAATCAGATCAATTGAGGTCCCTTTGTCACAAGCCACTTTTCTGAACCGTCAGGCCCTTTTCCTGCGCCCCGATTCGTCGCGCGTCGTCGTGCGACCTTTCAAGCCTGCCACCGAACCGAGGGACCTCAATCCCACCGACAAGTCGCGGGCAAACCATATCGTCGACCGCGTTCTGGCGCTTGACCTGGAGACGACGGAAACCCTTCTCGCCGACGTCCTGGAGAATTTCGAGGGCCGCCACCGTAACCTGCTCGCGACGTTCGAAAACCGGGCCGCGGAAATGGAGGAGGCATTCGCGCCTCACGCCAACTTCACGAAAAAACAGCGTCAGCTTGTTGGCGCGTATTTTCTCAATGAATATTCCTTCGAAGCATCCGCGTTGTTCAATCCCAGTATTGTCTCCCATCCGGATCAGTCGGGTCTGGAAAAGGGGAGCCGGCGTTTCGTTCTCAGCTTGCGCGCCGTCGGCGAAGGGCACGTGTCGTCCCTGACATTCCGTACCGGCGTGATCGCCGCCGATGGCGGCGTTGACATCGATCCGACGGTGCGGCTCGCTTCCACGCCAACCGTCACGGCGCGCACATCCGTTGCGGCAGGCGAGCAGGTCGACGTCAGCTTCGGTTCGGAACAGTCGATCAGCGAGCGGGTCATCTTTCCGATCACTCCCGCTCAGTCGAACGGAATCGAGGACGCGCGGTTTGTCGAATTCGAGGACAACGGAGAGAAGACATTTTACGCGACCTACACCGCCTATAACGGCACGGGCATCCGCTCGGAACTGCTGGAGACCAAGGATTTCGTGTCTTTTCGCTTGAGCCCACTCGCAGGCACCGTGGCCAGGAACAAGGGAATGGGCCTGTTTCCCCGCAAGATCGACGGCCGCTACGCGATGATCGGCCGGCAGGATAGCGAGAACCTCTACCTCATCTATTCCGACGATCTCTATACCTGGAATGGCGGGCAGTTGATCCTCGGCCCCAAGTTTCCATGGGAGTTCGTTCAGATGGGCAATTGCGGCTCGCCGATCGAGCTCGACGAAGGCTGGCTGCTGCTGACCCATGGCGTCGGCGCCGTCCGCAAATATGCTATCGGCGCGGCGCTGCTCGATAAACAGGATCCCTCCAAGGTCCTCGCCCGTTCGCGGGAACCGCTGGTGCGGCCGGAACCATCGGAGCGGGAAGGGTATGTGCCGAACGTCGTCTATACCTGCGGCGCCATGCGCCACAACGACCAGATCGTCCTGCCATACGCGATATGCGACACGTTCTCGAATTTCTCGACGATCAAGATTGCAGATCTTCTGCGGACGCTCGACGGCTGAGCCAGCTTATTCCGCCGCCGTGGCGCAAGCCACGCTAACCTTCGGCGATCGGTCTTTCTCAATCCCGGGCGTGGTCAGGCCATACCCGGGATTGCCTATGTGTGGACGAAGCAGATGCGGAATAATCCTAAATAAGACGGTCGTCTTCCTTTGCCGGCAGCGAACGGCGACGCGCGCTTTCCTCTGCCGATTTCCTGTGTCCTTCGACGGCGGCCCCTCGGATCTCATCGAAGCGGTTCTTTTCGCTCTCCGGCGGCAATGGTGCTGTAGCGACGTTCTTTTCGAAACGGATCATGATGTCATTCTCCTGTTTGGCAGATGGAGGACGCGCCCCGATGACAGGGCGCTGAGCGATCTTGAGGAGAGGGTTAGACGGCCAGGGCAGTGCTGCAGCCCTCGGAGACGCGGCTGTCGGCGGAGGTCTGGCCCGGCATGGTAGCCCAGCCGCCGGCTTCGATGAACTGCCGCTTCCTGTAGCTGTCGGGGATGGCCTTGAGTTCGGTCAATTTCGTTGCTGCGTCCGGTGCCGCATTGAAACGCTGGACGCAGATGGCGGAGGCGAGTTCGCCGCGAGCCGTATCGCCTGCAGTCACAGACAAGGCTCGCGACGAGCCGCCCGTCACCCAGCCGCCCCAGTTGAACCCGACGACGATGGTGGCGATCACTGTGATGAAGCACGCCCATACGAGAACTGTCTTGCTGGGCTGGTAGTTGTCGAAACGCTGGGCGATCGAAATCTTGCCGCTGCTTTGCGTGGCCAATGGAGTATCCCTTCATGGATGTTGCGGGTCCGCTCCCGGCAGCGCCGGCCGAGCGGTTCAGGCACGGCTCTCAGTATTCCATCCCGGCGATGCAGCCGTTGACGGCAGCAGGTTCCTTCACGGGCATGTCGGCGATCATTGCCTCGGCGGAACCAGGAACGATAATCCTGCCTTTGGATTCGAGTTCGCCTTCGGCGCGACTGATGACGACGCGGTCGTGGAGTGGCCGGAATTCGATGGGAGTCTTTCTGCGGCCGGCGCATAGGGCGGCTGCAATCTCTATATAGCCCCTCTGGCATTCGATTGATAGGATTCGCTCACCGTTCCGCCTTTTTCGTTGGGTGCTCTTCACACAGGGCCATCGTCAATAACCACGCGGAAGTTATGATCAGCGAACTAACCCAGAACCTGCTGGATGAGATGTCACTATATTGGCCGACGGCGAATGGTTCAAAATTTGGCGTTGGACTTGTCGGCCGCCACGTGAGCTAGTCCAAGTCGATCATTTTTACTTGTCCCCTTCGGCACCAACGTATTCGTCATCTACCGGTTGAGCTTTGCGGCGATGATTGGGACGTGACGACTTCGGTCCATAGAATGACACCACCGTTCGGGTCACCGGCCGAGTGAGGCTGATATGTGCTGCAATTTCCAAACAGAAATCGCAGTTTCGACGAGGCGAAACCTACGATCTCAATACTTCGATAGGTCGCGCGGCCGTCAGCACGCGGTGATCAGAGCCTATGAACACAATCGCCGCTCGCGCCAGCACTGCATCCGAAACCCCTTGATGGGCCCTAGGAGAATTCTCGATGATAAAATTCGAAGCCGTCCAACCACGTTTGGACGGACCACGAGCCGCAGTTTACGAGTTTGCGAAAAAATATCGATTGGGTGAAGTGGAAGCTGAGCGGCTTTTTCTGAAGCTAGGCGCTTCGGCGACGCAGGTCGCTATGCTCGCGGAGGCCAAGTTTCCTGCTCCGGAATTCGGAAGACCCACCAACAAGGCTAAAGCATCATGAAACCGACTGCGTTCGATGGACAGGTTGTAAATATTGCCGAGAGTTCAAACCCGGCGGAGGCTCTGGGCAACCGCCCGATGGTCAAATCGGCGGGAGACCCCGCCACCGGCCTGAGACAGCGCATCGCGGCCACGGTAACTGCTGCTCGAGCGCAAAGAGAAGCCGAGCTGCAGCAGGCCTCGGATCGCGCGAACGCGGAGCGACGGGAGATACAGCAAAAGGCAAAGAACGCACTGCTGATGCTTCTGAGCGACGACGTCATAAATTCCATCATCGGAAAGCATGCCGGTCTTGGCGAACTTTATGTCGGAACGATCCAAGTGACGAAGCGTGGAGTTGAACTCATCAGGAGCGGCGGAGCGGGAGCATCGCACATGATGGGTGACAGGCTCGATCTTAGATTTGACGGAGGCATTCTGCAGGCTGGCCAACAACTGAAATCGCTCGAATTTCAAAGTCGTGTATTGGAACTGCAGACGCATGGCATCAGGGTTGAGGGGGTGCATGACGCTTCGGCACAAGCCATTTTGATTACGTTCGACTATGAGAATGCGGTGGGCTGACGCCTGATCTAGCTGGGGGGCCATAGGGAACGAGATCTACCTCGACGGGATTTGGTGCGGCAACGGCGGCCAATGCCCGTGATGACCGAATGTGCCGGATAGGCTTGTGCGGTGGCGCATGGGGATGCGTCATGTGGCTGAAGAGGCGTCACCATTCAGGCTCGAGGGCATCAAACTTGGCTCTCGTTCAGAGGGCGTCGGGAGATCGATGTTGGGTTGGCACACGCGAGATAGATGATCCCTGAAGACACTCGTCACCGCGGTTGATGCCCGAGAGATTGGTGCCGCGGGTTATCCCCGGGAACAAGGGCGAAGTCAGGACGAACAGCTAGGCACACGCCGCACTAGGCAAGAACATATGCCTCAATGGCGGCTGCTATGAATGCCTCGCGAGCTACGGAGCTCGAACGACTATGGAAGAGCGCACCCTCGCACGCTTGTTTGGCGGCTTGATACTGTTTATCGCGCTCAGGCGGCCAACGTCTTTCAAGGAATTCCAGCCCGTCCGCAGCGTTCTCTATCATTTCAGGCGAACCGTAACCGATGCGAACGGCAACGGGAGTGCCCCATTGAACGCCCGCTATGTAGGCCGGTACTCGCTTCCACGGCATGATAGTTCTCCTCCCGGCACAATGCTGGAGGTAGCACGACGCGCTCATTCCCGCCACTTAGCAACAACAATCGGACGCTTGCACCCACCTCGCCGCTACCCCAATTGGCGGCCCCCATCGGCTATCCGCTTTTGGCGTAGTCATATAGCGTATAAGTGGGCATGACGTATTCGCACGGCAGCCCCTCTTAAGGCGTGCACATCAGCCGAGGTCGGTTGCAGTAACGGTGGCCTGCGCTCAGTAGAGCTGGCTCGCCAGCATGTTCTCGACGCAAATCAAGAAACGCCGAACAAGGCGTGACTGGCAGCTGGCGTCCACAACGGTTTTGCAATCGATGGAACGATGGAACTCAGAAAAACGTGGCAGGGATCGGCCCTGAAGGCACAGCGCTGACCGGGATGATGGCGGCAAGAGCCTCCTGCACGAACACCTCTTCGAGAGCGGTTCCGTCCGCGTCACAAATACGGACGCTCCCAAGCTTGAACTCCTCACCCCAGCGGAGGCAGTTAGCCGCAAGATCGCGAATACCTTGCACGGCTTCGGACTTCGCTAATTGAAGATCAGGATATTCGGCACCTTCCAGATCAACGATGAAGTTGTGAAGATAATTGAGGTGGAAGTAGAACCTTTGCATGGGACGCTCCTCTCCGAAGGCACGAAAACTACAAAAGAGGATGTTTGTTCCTGTCCGCTAGCGCACAAAGGAGAACAGGTGATCGGGATAGCCTGCCTGACGGCCCCAGATGGCGCCGGCGGCGGCTTGCTAGCGAGAAAGATCAGAGTCCGACGGCGACGAGCGGAGCCAAAGATCATCGAGCTCGGCGCAATCGGCATCTGCTCGCAAAGGCACAGAGCATGTGCAGCGTTTCTCGTTCGTCAACGGGCAAAAACAGAGCCGGATTGACGAGCTTCTGCCGTGGAAACACTCGCGCTTGTGGCGCAAGCGTCACCAGTAACTACTACGACCCGGCGGAAACCAAGGAAATTGCTGTCGCAAAAATCACTTGTGAATGCCTAACGTTTGCGATTGTGGTTTGTTGCACCATTGGTTGAGCCTGAAACAAGGATCACGCCGTATGGCATTGAAAATCATCCGTCGACTTATTCCGGACTGGGGAACGACCTACGGCCCACCTGGTGACGGACCCTTTCCTGCGATCATGATCTTGCATGGTTCTGAAGGGGCATTGTCTGGATGGAGCCACCGAAACGCTGTAATCCTTGCCTGCCATGGGTTCCTTGCGTTTCCCTTCGGCTACTCGAATGGTGGAAATGCCTGGAACGCAGGCGACATTATCAATGTCTCCCTTGATCGGACTGTTGACGCCCTGGCGGCGTTGCGAGCATTCCATTGTGTCGGCGAAAAGGTCGGCGTCTACGGCGCTTCCAGAGGCGCGGAACATGCCTTGCTGTTGGCCTCTCTCATGGCGCGCGACGGTGTAGATGGCTTACCCGACGCTATTGCCGCTCACAGCCCGCCTGATGTCATCTGCGGGGCTTTCAATGCCCGGAGTTGGCGGGACGCTGGCGACCCTGGTTGGCAGGCATGGGATCCCGGCAACCGAGCCTGGTCGTGGCGCGGCTCTTCGGACGAACTTCTCCCTACCACCCCCATTGAAATCGAACGCTTCGATGCCCCGCTGTTCCTGAGCCACGGCACAGCCGATCGAGTTTGGTCCGTCGATATGACGCGCCGACTTACGGCTCGGCTGCATGAGTGCGGCAGAAAACCGGAAGTCCATTTTTATGAGGGGCAAGATCACATTCCGGGAAGCGCAGCCGAGAATGAACACCACGAACACCTTGTTGCATTCTTTGAACACAGTCTGGCGACGTGACTGTCGCAGAACCTTCATGAGCTTGGACGTGTGGCGGAGATCCCAGAGGAGCCCGACACAGGCCTGCTTGATCCCTGTGCCGGGCGACGGGCAAGCGGATAGGAGAGTATCCGGCGATGCGCCCGCAGCGTGGATATGGCGGCCGGCATCCATGAGAGCAAGCTAATGCAGTGTGGCGGATTGGCGCATCTGAGGTGAGGGCGTCGCGAGAGCGTGTTCGTGGGGCGACGAACAATCTATTTGGGGACGGGGGATGTGCCCTCGCGACATCCCGAGAATGCGACAGAGGGCAATTAGTTCCGGGAGCCTCCAGCGCCCCTCAATCGTCAGGAAGTGGCGGGCACGTCAGATAGGCAATGACGGTTGCCAAGGCGAAGATGGCAGCGAAAAATAGAAAAACTAGAACATATGTACCCATGATTGATCCCCTTGTTGGGAGCTAACTCATGGTTGGTGATTTTGTTCCTATATCGTCGCGTGCTGCTTCGGTGTGGCCTATATGATCCCTATCGTCGGCGATCTACCAAAATCCTCGTGCTCGAGAGGGCGATCACCCTTTATCACTGCTCCTGCGCACAGCCTGCCAGCCGTAAGTCTCCGGCCGATGCTCCATGGAAACCAGTCCGTCTTGGTTTTGTCGCGCTCGAATCGGAGGGCGCCTCACCGTTTGCTGCCGGGTGCTCGCACCAGCGCTCGAAATGCACCGGCACGCAGGGATGGGTTATGCCTCGGTTGGCATCAGGACCGAATAGGGAGCCCAATTCTACTGCGCAAATGGCGACGTTCTGCCGTCAGTTTTACCGCCGTCGCGCCTGAAGAGATCAGCCGCTTTGCCACGAAGGTCGGCGATGCAGCCGTTGAGATTAGCGTTGACCTGATGCGTCTCGAACTGGCCCATCGGAGGAACATACCATTCCGGCTCGCTACCGGCGAACCTGACCCGGGTGCTGATGTTTGTGCGACGCGAGTCCAGCATGTAGGACAGGGCAACTTCGACACTGAAAGACTTGTCCTTCCCGACGACCTTGGGATCGGTTGAGCCAGTCAGGGATTCAGTGCTCTCCGCCGCCAGTTCGAAGCTCAGCCGTCCGGCAATGGTCATGAGATCGACGTGCGTTTTATTGCCGACCGGCAGCTCCCAATTTTCCGAATAGATCTGCAGCCAAGGCTCGATGTAATCGACGCTGGTGAGAATGTACACGAAGTTCAGGCCCCTGTTCAGCCAGGTCGTGGTTCCCAGCTTGCAATGAGGCCTGTCATCAGGATCGGCACTTTCTTTTGGGGGTAGGTGCTGCCACACGCCCCACACGTCACCGACGAAATAGGGCAGGTCTTCGCTGCGAGCACTGCCTGCCCCCGCCAGCAGGCCAATCGAGATCAGGGCGGCACGGGTGAACTTAGGCATTGTTCGCCGCCACCTTCGCCTTGCGGGCCGAACGCCACGTGAAAAAGGCACCTACAGCGAGAATAAAAGCCACCACGGCCCAAACTGTCATGTCGCTGAAGTTCCCGCTTGCACCGGCCGCTAAAGCCAGCAGCGAGGCCACAGCGAACACGACCATCGCCACCACCGGCAGGCCGAACGAAAATGCTCCGCCGACGAAGTAGAGAACACCCACCAGCATGCCGACCGCACCAGCATCGGCCGTCGCCTGCTCGCCGAGCATATGAGATGCGGTGCCCACGGTGCAGGATTGCAGGAGCACCAGCAGCCCTAAAAACATTGAAATTATTCCGATCGCGATTTTCATTGTCCCTCCAAATTCACGAATTTTTTGACTTCCAAAATTATCCGCGCGCCCTGAGTGAGCGGCAGGGCGAAGGCTGCCGCGTCAGCGAGCTACGCCATTCAAGATCTGGTTCTTCAACTGTGCGTATTCGGCGCCATCGATCGCACCCGACGCCCGCAAGGCCGCGAGTTTCTCGATACGGTCGACCACTGACCCGGTAGCGGGCTGGGGTACTGCTGTGACGGCAGCAGGGGCGGGATGCGGGTGAGGCTGAGGGGGTAGGCCGTACCGGTTCGGCCCCGGCGTCGGCGTGAAGCAGCCGATGGCGATAAAGGCGACGATCCCGATACCGGGGATCAGGCACAACAACACCAGCCACCCGCTGCTGCCGGAATCATGCAAGCGTCTGACGATAATCGCCAGCGACGGGATATAATGCCCGACTACGGCCACTGCGGAGACCAGTGGCTGCGGCTCACGGCCTCCGCTGATCATAATGTCGATGATGAAGGTCCCCACCGCGATCCCGAGGAGGACGAGGTGGTAGAACCAAAACTGAGCTCGCGTTGATCGCCCCGAGAAGTCGACGTAGCGGCGCATGGCATCAATGTAGGCGGTCATCGTGGAATTCCCTTAGATACCTTGCCTAACCGCATATGATCGACCCCCTCAGAGGCATCGGTTCGGTTGCGAGGTGAAACGTGTTGCAACGAATATGGGACTGACAGTCCGTCGATTGTCAAGCACTCAATGTGGCCTTGTGCGCCATCATGGACGCCCGCAAACTCATCGGCTGGAATCTGCGCGAGCTGCGCGTCGAGCGAGGCCTTTCTCAAGAAAGGCTTGCGCTTGAGGCGGCGATCGACCGGTCGTACGTCGGCCGAATCGAACGGGGCGAGGAGAACGTCACTATCTCGGTTCTGGAAGCTCTGGCAGCGGCCCTGGATGTCAGGGTCGGCCGTTTTTTCGCTGAGGTTGACCCGGTCCGGCCCCGACCTGCGGCAATGCGAGCAGGACGAAAACCGAGCAACACCTGACAAAAAAGAAGCCGCGAAATGATCGCGGCTTTGGGGGTCAACGTTCACTTGAAGCAGGAGGCTCAATACTCGTCCTCCCGCATGATCGTCATGACGCGCGTCGTCACAGCCTCGTCGGCTGGATCGGGTGACAGGTACTGAAGGTCGCTATCGAAATAGTCGATCTTCCAAAAGTACCCATGCCCTGCGACCAGCACGCGACCGAAGTCATGTTCGCCGTGCGGATCGTTCGCCGCATCGAAGGCATCAAACGCACGCACGGTCTGCAGCAGCTGCGCCCGCTCGTCGTCAGGGAGACTTTGAACCTCCCGCGTCAGCATCACCCGCCCGCCGCCGAATGTTTCTCTTAGCCGATCGTTGAGTTCGCTGATCAACCGAGTCCTGTCGATGTTCATCGCCGTGCGCTGCCGAAGGTTGCTGTAAGGGCCTGGACCGATATCGATCATCGGCAATATCGTGATCGTCTGCATGATTGCCTCACGCTGTCACGTGCTTGGGATGCAGCAGGGCGATGTCGGTGATGCCCCGGCTGAAATTCGGAAGATCGGGCCAATCGCGCCACTTCAGACGAAACTGGTCGTTGGCGGCCTGTTCGATCACCTCGGCCTCGAACCAGCCTTCCGATGGGGCGTCTTCTGCCAGAACCAAATCGCCGACCACGATCTTCGACCAGTCCTCAGGCTGGCGTGGTGGCACCTCGCCTTTGCTGGCCTTGGCATATCCTTCGGCTGCTGCCGCCTGTGCAGCTTCGACCCGGGCAGCGGTCGAGGCCGCGAACTCCTCATCGAAGTACCTCGCGAGCTGGTCGTAGACGCTGCGCTTGACGAACGGCACAAATGCCTTGCCGCTCTCGAAGAGTTTGCCGCGCGGCAGCTTGGCCGCGATCACGGTCAGCTCGTCGCCAGCAATATCAAGCAAGGCCATATCCATGAGGTCGGCGGCGACGGCTGCGGCATCGCCATCCTCTTCAGCGAACCAGGACGCGTGCGGCTTACCCTGATCGTCGAGGCCCACCAGGATATGTTTCGCGGTGGGGCCTTCGGCGATTCCAGTTTTCGTTTTCGGATAAGCGACTGCGGCGACTGGTTTTGCCCCGCCGAGGATCGAAACTGGCGGCAAGCTAATCTTCGAAGAACGAGCAGTCAAAGGTGCGCTGGACGAAGTGTGCAAGGGTGATCTCCTGAAAAGCAAAGAGCGCCGAAATGGCGCTCTGGTTTCAATTCATTTCAGCTCATGAACGATTGCTGATTGCGCCGCCGGGGCCTCGCCACCGACCATGCTGTTCATGCATGAAACACCGTCAGCATATAGAAATAAATCAATAAAGTCAATATCTTAAGCGACTTGACGACTGCCGGATGCCTTTCGGAGGCCACGTCGCCTGCAGAGAAGCCAGCCGAGGTCCGTAAAGTAATCGGGCGAAAGCCAATTACATTTGCAGGCCCATGATCACGCGGGGATAGCCCCTCGGAATCAACCTGCTCCGGAGCATGCCCGATGACCAGCTCGAACGAGCTGAGCATATGGGTGAACTGTACCTATACGACCCTACCGAGGGTACCCAATACCCACACCCCCAACACAACATGGATATAACGATGGCAGCTACCCAGCGTGAACTATTAGATTCCCTACATGACTGGCAAACCCAGCTCATTATGGGAGGCCATGACCCCTACATTCTAACCTTGATGTTCAATCCGATCGGTGGAGGAGAGAATGCGATCATGAAGGCGATGGTTAGAGAGACCGAACTGACCTACGCCCGATTGCTGACCCGTCTCATCAAGAAGCCGAAGGGTACTCCGGTGGAATGCATGCCGATGCTGTTCGCGTGGCCGGACTGGCCGGTCCACAAGAACGAGAAAATCAGCCTCAACGAGGCCAGTATCAACGGCGGCGCCCATATCCAAGGGCTTTTTCTGATACCCCAAGTGAACCGGGCGAAGAAAGACCTGTCGGAAATTGTGGGAGAGAAACAGGATCAGTTCGCAGGCCCGAACCACGTTCTTGCGCGGCTTCATGCTGTCCGGGTCGATCGCACCCACAAGCGGGTGCAGGACTATCTTTCGAAATTCGTGAAGCGCGGTCGGACAACCATGAGCGACCTCATCGTCCTGCCACGAACTCACACGGAGATGGACCGTTAACGAAGAACCTCGCGCCTACGGGCGCGAGGTCGCCTTATTCTTGTTCCGGAGCTTGGCCCGAGCGTCATTGAAGACCATCATCTTGCCACGAAGGCTCATCTCTGCCTTGAGCGTGACATTGGATCCGTTCTTGGCACTCAGCAGTTCCTTGGGTTCAGCCTTGAAGTGAAGTTCTGCCTGAACGATGTATTCCCCGCTGGAAGCTGCGCGAGGAGCCGCTGCAACGGTCTCAGTTGTCTTGGCGGACGCCAAGCGAGCGGCCTTCGGTGCTTGATCTTCAGCGGGCGCCTTAACCGCCAGATCGCGGGCGGCTAGCCCTTTCTTTCTCGCGGAATGTTCAGCCTGCAGCTTCTTCAAGCCACGCTTTTCTAGTTCCTTCTTCAGCGCGGATCCCGCCAACCCTTTTTCTGCGAGCGGCCCCACTGCGTTATAGTAGAAGCTCGCCTGCTTCTCTCCCCCACCGGAGGTGCCAATAGCCCATCGGAAGGCATGGCGGAGGGCATTTTTTTGATCAGTTTCCTTCGGTGGCTTGAGGTCTCCCCAGTCGGCATTTACAAGCCGCTGCCACTCTTCCGCGTTTGACTTCATGTGCATGCCGATGGCGCAGATTTCGATAATCTCGTCACGCAACTTTTCTCTATGCTTCTGACGACGCCTGCTCATCGCGCCCCGGATGCTTGCGAGGTCCGCGAAATTCGGATTATCCGATTTTTGCACCTTCTGAGTAGGCAAGGCAGGCGTGGCTCTCTCGTCCAAACGCGGCTTTGCGGCATTGATTGTCGGATGGGTTTTGTTCACGAGCGATCACCTGCGTCGTTCCGAAAGCTCTCGATAAACGCTCGGACCGATTCCACAGAATATGCCGAAATGCGCGGCCCTAGCGCTATTGGCGCTGGCGCTTTGTGCGCGCGGACCATGGCATACCAAGTCGAGCGGCTTATGGGAATCGCCTTGCCACGGCCAACAAAGTCGTCCAAGCGGAGGAAACCCTTATCGGGGAAATCTTCAGGTATGTCCCTCGAATGCAAGAGCAGTCTTTTACTCATGTTTAGACCTCTAAAGGTGCGGTTGAACACGAGCAATTAAGTGCTACAAAAAAACCGAACAATCCAGAATGCACGAAAATCATACACCCTAAGATGTTGAGAATATTTCATTTATCGCGTTTCTCTCAACTAGCGACAGGGTTGTGTCTGCAAATGGTTCGGGGGGGCAAGAAGGCGCCCGCTTTTGGACGGTGATGAAGGCGTTCTGGTCATAGTTGTCAGAAAGAAAGGTAAGCGCGTACGAAGTTCGTGAGAGCCAAGGCTTCACCCAATACGCTGTGGAGTTGGGAACCATGCGTCCGGACAATAAATCTTTTAGCAGTGTACTCTCATCAGATGTCTCTGTGTGCGCGGCGGCATAAAGATACGGGGCTGACACTTCAAACTGCCCCCAGCTCACCTTTAGCTGGCTTTCTTCATAGGGGACGAAATTTCGCGCTGTGTAACAGCTGGTATGGTAATCCCAAATCCTCCGGATTACCGTGTTTGCCCGTTGAAGGCTGCCCTTAAGTAAAGCCGGACGCCGTTCATAGACGAAGCGGTAGATGCGCATCACTTCTACGACGTTACTAGGCCCCCTTTTCGTAGCTACAATTTTCTGACGTATCCTGCGAGCGCTCTCGCTACTGTACGACGCCTTCAATCCGCCCACGCCATAATACAACTCGGATATGAATTCCTGCCCTAAGCGAACATAGCGGGCCTCGAAGTCTCGGCTTTTTACGGCCCGCTTTTCAGCCCATTGCTCGGCCCGCATGACTTCTTGCATCACGGCAGCCGTAGTAACCATTTGCCTAAATTTCGTATCGTGCGGGCGAAGCGTCCATGCAAGTAAGGTGGCGAGGAGTGTGTCCTTGTAACCGCGAAACGACGGGCGAGGATCCAGAATGATGTCGGCTGCCCGCTTCGGGGAAAACCTCAGCCAAAAGTGCTCGTTGAAGTCACCTTCGATGTACGGAAATTTCGGGCCAGTACCGGTAGTGCCTTCATCGGCCACCGGGTCGGCCACGGTTGATTCCGCAGAACTACCCTGATCCATTAGCGCTCCATCCTTTTCAGCAGGTGGCCCATTCCTTCGACAAGTCCAGCGTGCTTTCAAAATATGGGCAAGACCCAGCCCGAATCTTTTGCGAACCAAAGCATCGATCCCGCGGGTCAATCCTGAAAGTGTCGCGAACCGCGGGGGAGACTAGCACTTCATTCATTGTAAAACTTTCTAAGAGGTCGTGGTCAGCGAGAGAAAGCGACAGTTGCGAGCGAGAACGACCGATAACGTAAGTAGATTACTGCGGTATGATCGACGGTACATTATGCAACATAGAAAATAATATCATTAATAACAGTGTGATAGGCGGTCATTTAGATTCCCTTCACCCGCTCCAACTCACTCTTCCTGCGATGTAGACCAAGGTTGGACGCCTGTCGCGCCTTCTCTGCCCCACCCACAGGGACGGCATCGAGTAAACTGGGAAGAAACGCCGCCGTTCGAAGAGAAATAAAGAACAAAAGCGACCACCAAGGTTTGCCATCTTGACGACGAGAATGTACGCGCATAAGTAGCAGAATGACGACGATGCAGGGTTCTATGACAATTGCGGCGCATTCCGTAGCGACGGGAGTCTCGAAATTAAATTAGCGATTATGCGCTTTTACATTTCGATTGTGCAAGGAGCCTATTCCAGTGAGGCGACATCTTTACCTCGTGGTCCTTATCTTTGTCGGCATCGTCATACCATCCGCCTGGGCAGAGATGAGCGATATGAGGGGGATGATTGCCCCTCCTGATCCGTCCGGTTGCAAGGATGTAGATGGAATGCTTCTGACAACTCTTCGAGATGAGCAGCAAGGAAAACCAATTTATATCACAACCACGCTAAGATGCGGTGAGAGCTATTTTATATTGCTGAAACGGAAGATAGCGGGGAACGGACGCGATTCTACTTGGAAGGTAGTGGACCAAGCCACTGTATCAAAATTGAAGCGCGGATATAGAATATTTCCGCCAATAATCTGCGCGTCGGATAATTTTCCGAGCTATCCCACGACGGCGGTGGGTAAGTTTGTCAAACAACCCGATAATTCCTTCGAATCAAGAAATATTACTGACGCCTGGCGATTTGACTTGGATAACGAGAGAATCGAGCCAATCCCTTTGTCGGGTGTCCTTTGCTCTGTTGATGCGGTTGATTAAAACGCTGTTTACTTAGCCGAACAGCGTTCCGGAAGGAGCGGTTGGGAAATACGCGGTGGCAGGCACCTTATCTTGGCTCCTCGGGAGCAGTGGCTAGCGGAGACTTTGCAGTCGGTGGTCGCCGGGCGCCTTGAGCGCCCGGCGAACCGGCTTACTTCTTGGTGTCAGCCCAGCTCTTTACGAGTTCGTCGTAGTTGACGGTAACGGGCTTTTCCTTCTCGGCTGCGATCTTGAGCTGCGGAGCGAGGTTGCCTTTCGCGGCGGCATCCTTGTTCCAGTATGCGAGATCGTGTTCCTCGGCGAGCTTCGGGCCGATGTCGCCCTGGACCTTGGCGCGCTCCAGGCGCTGCAGGACCTTTTCCTGCTCGGAGCAAAGCGAGTCCATGGCCGCCTGGGCGGTCTTGGCACCCGAGGACGCATCACCGATTGCCTGCCACCAGAGCTGCGCGAGCTTCGGATAGTCAGGCACGTTCGTGCCGGTCGGCGACCACTGGACGCGGGCCGGTGAACGGTAGAACTCGATCAGACCACCGAGTTTAGGCGCACGATCCGTAAAGCTCTTGTGGCGGATGGTGCTCTCGCGGATCAATGTCAGACCGACATGGCTCTTCTTGACGTCCACCGTCTTCGAGGTGACGAACTGGGCATAGAGCCAGGCCGCCTTGGCGCGGTTGGTGGGCGTGGACTTCATCAGCGTCCAGGAGCCGACGTCCTGATAGCCGAGCTTCATGCCGTCCTTCCAGTAGACCCCGTGCGGAGACGGTGCGAAACGCCATTTTGGCGTGCCGTCCTGGTTCATGACAGGCAGGCCTGCCTTCACCATGTCGGCGGTGAAGGCCGTGTACATGAACATCTGCTGGGCAATCTCGCCCTGAGCCGGCACCGGTCCGGATTCCGAGAACGTCATGCCCTGGGCGGCGGCGGGGGCATAGGCCTTCAGCCAGTCGAGGTATTTCTGGATGGAGTAGACGGCCGCAGGGCCATTCGTATCGCCGCCGCGCGCGACGCAGGAGCCGACCGGACGGGATTTCTCGTCGACCTTGATGCCCCATTCGTCGACGGGCAGGCCGTTCGGCAGGCCTTTGTCGCCGTTGCCCGCCATGGACAGCCACGCATCGGTGAAGCGCCATCCGAGCGAGGGGTCCTTCTTGCCGTAGTCCATGTGACCATAGACCTTCTTGCCTCCGACCTCGCGGCCGGTGAAGAAGGCGGCGATGTCCTCATAGGCGGACCAGTTCACCGGAACACCGAGATCGTAGCCGTATTTCGCCTTGAAATCGGCCTTGTTCTTTTCGTCGTTGAACCAGTCGTAGCGGAACCAGTAGAGGTTCGCGAACTGCTGGTCCGGCAGCTGGTAGAGTTTCTTGTCCGGCGCCGTGGTGAACTTGAGGCCGATGAAGTCCTCAAGATCGAGGCCGGGATTGGTGACGTCCTTGCCTTCTCCCGCCATCCAGTCGGTGAGCGAGCGGGCTTGCTGATAACGCCAATGCGTGCCGATCAGGTCGGAGTCGTTGACATAGGCGTCGTAGATGTTCTCGCCCGACTGCATCTGCGTCTGCAGCTTTTCGACGACGTCGCCTTCGCCGATCAGGTCGTGGCTGACCTTGATGCCGGTGATTGCGGCAAAGGCTTGCGCCAGAACCTTCGATTCATACTCGTGCGTCGTCAGGGTTTCGGAAACGACCTTGATGTCCATGCCGGCAAAAGGTTTCGCCGCATCGATGAACCACTGCATTTCCTTTTCTTGTTCGGCACGGGAAAGCGTCGAGAGTTCGCCGACTTCTTTGTCCAGGAATTGCTTTGCCTCATCCATGCCGGCATAGGCGGAACCGGTCAGAGCCAGCAGCATTGCCGCTGTCGTTGTCATAAGATGCCGTCGCATTTTATCCTCCCAGAGTTTTGCGATTGCAATTTCCGTATCGGGCGGCGGTTTTCCCGCCACCTTTTCAGCTTGCCTTAAACGAAGCGGAAGACGCCGATGGCGTAGACCACTGCAAGGGCAAGAGCCCACCACAGGTTGGGGCCAATCAGCCCCAGCCATGCAAGATGAATGAATGCCGCGCCGAGCAGCGAGATGAAGAGCCGATCTCCCCGCGTCGTCTCGAAACGCAGGATGCCGATCCTGGGCGAACCGCCCGGCGCAAAATATTCCCAGATGCTCATGCCGACGAGCAGGGCGAGGATCGTCAGAAAGAACAGCGCCGTGGGAAGCGTCCAGGCCATCCATGAAAAGTTCATGCGTGGTTCCTCCTTGTCAGACCCGCCCGAGGGCAAAGCCCTTGGCGATGTAGTTGCGGACGAAATAGATGACGAGGGCGCCAGGAACGATCGTCAGCACGCCGGCCGCTGCCAGCACGCCCCAGTCCATGCCGGAGGCAGAAACGGTGCGCGTCATGATGGCGGAAATGGGCTTGGCGGCAGTCGTCGTCAGCGTCCGGGCGAGCAGCAGTTCCACCCAGGAAAACATGAAGCAGAAGAAGGCGGCGACCCCGATGCCCGAGGCGATCAGCGGCATGAAGATCTTCACGAAGAACCGCGGGAACGAATAGCCGTCGATATAGGCGGTCTCGTCGATTTCCTTCGGTACGCCCGACATGAAACCTTCCAGGATCCAGACGGCAAGCGGCACGTTGAACAGGCAATGGGCGAGGGCGACCGCGATATGCGTGTCGATGAGACCGAAGGCGGAATAGAGCTGGAAGAAGGGTAGGGCGAAGACGGCGGGCGGCGCCATGCGGTTGGTGAGCAGCCAGAAGAACAGATGTTTGTCGCCGAGGAACCTATAGCGCGAAAACGCATAGGCAGCCGGCAAAGCCGCCAGCACCGAAATCAAGGTGTTCAGCACCACATAGATGATGGAATTGATATAGCCGTTGTACCAGGAAGGATCGGTGAAGATCACCATGTAGTTCCTGAGCGTCGGGTTCTGCGGCCAGAGCGAGAATGCACCGGTGATCTCGGCATTCTCCTTGAAGCTCATGTTGACGAGCCAGTAGATCGGCAGGAGCAGGAAGATGATGTAGATCGTCGAGACCAGCCAGGAGAAATTGCCTGCAGGCTTGTATTTGATTGTCTTTGCCATGGTTTTCCTCCCTCCTTCAGGTGTCTGCGTCGCTGCTGGTCATCACAGTGTAGAATATCCATGACAGCAGCAGGATGATGAGGAAGTAGACGATCGACATGGCAGCGGCCGGCCCGAGGTCGAACTGCCCGACCGCCGTCTTGACGAGATCGATCGACAGGAAGGTCGTCGAGTTTCCCGGGCCGCCGCCGGTCACCACGAAAGGCTCCGTATAGATCATGAAACTATCCATGAAACGCAACAGGACGGCGATCAGCAGCACCCGCTTCATCTTCGGCAGCTGGATGTAGCGGAACACCGACCACCTGGATGCACCATCGATCTTGGCCGCCTGATAATAGGCGTCCGGAATGGAGACGAGGCCGGCGTAGCACAAGAGCACGACGAGGCTCGTCCAATGCCAGACGTCCATGACGATGACCGTGATCCAGGCATCGAGAGGATCGCGCACGTAATTGTAGTCCACACCGAGCGCCGCCAGCGTGTGGCCGAGGAGCCCGATATCGACGCGGCCGAAAACCTGCCAGATCGTGCCGACGACGTTCCACGGAATGAGAAGCGGAAGAGCCATCAGCACCAGGCAGACCGGAACGCCGATACCCTTCTTCGGCATGTTCAGGGCAATGAAGATGCCGAGCGGAATTTCGAGCGCAAGGATGATGAAGGAGAAAAGCAGATTGCGCTGCAGAGCTTCCCAGAAACGGGCAGAATGCAGGATTTGGTCGAACCAGTCGGTGCCGGCCCAGAAGAACGCGTTGTTGCCGAACGTATCCTGAACCGAATAATTCACCACGGTCATCAGCGGAATGGCTGCCGAAAAGGCGACGAGCAGGAGCACGGGAAGCACCAGAAACCAGGCCTTGTTGTTCCACGTCTTTTCCATGGTTCAGGCCTCCCTGCCAATGCGCCACGAATTGGCATAGATATTCAGCGCAGCGGGATCGAAGGTGACGCGAGGCTCAGCCGGAATCTCTGCATCCTCGGAAACGACAATCGCCATCGGTTGCCCCGCAAGGCTCGCGCGGACGATCCTGCGCCGGCCGATATCTTCGATGCGCGTTATCGTGACAGGCATTCCCTCCCGGCCGATGCGAATGAATTCTGGTCGAATGCCGAGCTCGACCCGGTCTCCAGCAGTAATCTTTGGTGCATGGTCGAGGGCGATTGTCTCACCACCGAGCGTGATCGTGCTGCCATGGACCTCGGCGGGCATCACGTTCATGCCGGGCGAGCCGATGAAATAACCAACGAACGTATGGCTCGGTCGCTCGAAGAGTTCGGCCGGCGTTCCGATCTGAACGATCTGCCCGTCGTACATCACGACAACTTTGTCCGCGAAGGTGAGCGCCTCCGTCTGATCATGGGTGACATAGACCATGGTGAAGCCGAATTGCTTGTGGAAGCGCTTCAACTGGGAGCGGAGCACCCATTTCATGTGCGGATCGATGACTGTCAGGGGTTCATCGAAAAGGATCGCGTTGACGTCGTTGCGGACGAGACCTCTTCCGAGCGAAATCTTTTGTTTCTGATCGGCCGTGAGCCGCTGGGCCTTGCGGTTCGACCAGTCGGAGAGATCGATGATGTCAAGCATCTCGCGGACGCGGCGATCGACATCCGGCTCGGCGATGCCTCGGTTGCGCAAGGGAAATGCCAGGTTGTCGTAAACGGTCATCGTGTCGTAGATTACCGGAAACTGGAAAACCTGGGCGATGTTGCGTTCCTGCGTGGAAAGATTGGTGACGTCGTTGCCATCGAACAGAATACGACCGTGGGACGGCTGCAGCAGGCCGGAAATGATGTTCAGCAGGGTGGTCTTGCCGCAGCCGGAGGGGCCGAGCAGGGCGTAGGCACCACCATCGGCCCATTCGTGATCGACTTCGCGCAGCGCGTAGGCCGCGTCGGATTTCGGATTGGGACCGTAGGCGTGGCGGATGTGATCGAGCGTGATGCGTGCCATGTTCCCCTCCTTCAAGCCGCCGCCGCGATGGCGCGGCCGTCTGTTCCGAAAGCCATCAGATGACGGGTATCCAGGAAGAGCTCGATTTCGGTATCCGGGTCGATGTCGTGGATGCCGGGAGCGAGCATGACCCAGCGCACGCCATTATAGTGCATGTGCACGAAGCTTTCGGAGCCGGTGATTTCCGAGATCTGCGTTTGAGCCTTGAGCCTCGCTGCGTTGCCTGTCTGCGCCGTGAGCCCCAGGTGATGGGGATGAAAGGCGATCGTCACCGGGCCGTCCGGCACACTGGAGAGATGCGACGGCACGGCAAGGCTGTCTGTTCCCTGATACTGGAATGAGCCGCCGGACTTGATCACATCGATGAAGTTAAGTGGGGGATCGGCAAATGTCTTGGCAGTCACGAGGTCTGCCGGGCGACGATAGACCTCGAT
Organism: Neorhizobium sp. BETTINA12A; assembly: GCF_023006485.1. NCBI lineage: Bacteria > Pseudomonadati > Pseudomonadota > Alphaproteobacteria > Hyphomicrobiales > Rhizobiaceae > Neorhizobium > Neorhizobium sp. BETTINA12A. Next base: position 42,021 of record NZ_JALBGW010000005.1, on the reverse strand, counting down.
CGTCGGCCCGAACTGCGTGATCCGTCCTTCCGAGAGTGTCGCCGTATTGCCGCCGAGCAGCAAGGCTTCGGAGGGTTCGGTCGTCGCATAAACGAAGATGGCACCGGATTGCGCGAAGATCTTCGGTAATTCCTCACGCAATTCTTCGCGAAGCTTGTAGTCGAGATTGGCCAATGGCTCGTCCATCAGCACCAGGCTGGCATTCTTGACGAGGGCGCGGGCAAGCGCCGTCCGCTGCTGCTGCCCACCCGAAAGATTGAGCGGCGTCCGATCGAGATAAGGCGTCAATCTCAGCAGTTCCGCCGCCTTGCGGACTTCGCGGTCGATCGTCGTTGCGTCCTTGCCTGCAATCCGCATTGGCGAAGCGATGTTTTCGTAAACGGTCAGGGCCGGATAATTGATGAACTGCTGATAGACCATCGCGACATTGCGCTTTTGCACCGCAATCCCGGTGACGTCGACGCCGTCGAAATACACGGAGCCGCTGGTGGGACGGTCCAGCCCGGCCATCAATCGCATGAGTGACGTCTTGCCCGACAGCGTCGGGCCAAGCAATACGTTCAGCGAGCCGCGATCCAGTGCAAGATTGGTCGGATGAATATGATATTCACCACCCACCATCTTGGCGACGTTGCGCATTTCCAGCATTCGAGTTCCCGTGCCTCCTCACACCGGGAACACATGCCGCTTATCCGGCCATTTTTGCCGGTATAGCGGCCATGTACTCCTCCAGATACTCTTTCTCAGTTTCGCTCAGCCGCAAACCGTCTTTGGTTCTCCTCCAGAGCACGTCCTGCGCACTCATGGCCCATTCCCGGTCGATAAGATATTTGACCTCCGCTTCGTAGAGATCGCCGCCGAAGTGGTGGCCAAGATCCTCCATCTTGGCCGCCCTGTCGAGGATCATCCCGGCGCGGGTTCCATACCGGCGCACCAGTCGCCGCGCATGCCGTTCCTCCAGAAATGGATAGCGTGCCTTGAGTTTCGCTACTTCTTCCTCGTAACCCTGGGCCTCAAAATCGCCGCCCGGCAGGTGGCTCTTCGCCGTCCAGGGCCGGCCTTTTGCTCCGATCGCTTCGGCGATCTTCTCGAGCGCATGTTCCGAAAGCCGGCGATAGGTGGTCAGCTTGCCGCCGAACACGTTGAGCAACGGCGCGCCCTGGGTGTCGTCGAGCTTCAGCACATAGTCGCGCGTTGCTTCCTGCGCCTTTGAGGCGCCGTCGTCGAAAAGCGGGCGAACCGCCGAATAGGTCCAGACGATGTCTGCCGGCCGCACCGGCTCCCGAAAATACTCGCTCGCTGCATTGCAGAGATAGGTCGTCTCCTCTTCGGAGATTTTCACGTCTCTCGGATTGCCGGAATAGTCCCGGTCGGTGGTGCCGATAAGGGTGAAGTCGTTTTCGTAAGGGATCGCGAAAATGATGCGATTGTCCCGGTTCTGAAAGAAATAGGCCCGGGATCCTTCGAACTTCTTTTTCACCACGATATGGCTGCCCTGGACAAGGCGGACATGACGGGCGTCATTGTCGCCGAGCGCTTCGCGGATTACCTGATCCACCCACGGACCTGCGGCATTCACCAGCATGCGGGCCTTGTAGGTCTCTGTCCTTCCCGTGCGGGCGCCGACGGTCTCGATCATCCAGAGGCCGCCTTCCCGACGGGCGGCAACCACGCGGGTGCGCGGCAGGATCAAAGCGCCGCGATCGGCCGCATCCCGAGCGTTCAGCACCACCATCCGGGCATCGTCGACCCAGCCGTCGGAATATTCGAATGCCTTGGTAAAAAGCGGCTTCAGAGGCTTTCCGGCCGGATCGGTACGCATGTCGAGCACGGCCGTCGGCGGCAGCAGCTTTCGACCGCCGAGATGATCGTAGAGAAACAGGCCGAGCCGGATCAGCCAAGCCGGGCGGATACCGCCCTTGTGGTATGGTAGGACGAAGCGCAGCGGCCAGATGATGTGCGGTGCCATCGCCCAGAGGGTTTCGCGCTCCATCAGCGATTCCCGCACCAGCCTGAATTCGTAATGTTCGAGATAACGCAGGCCGCCATGGATGAGTTTGGTGGCGCCGGAGGAGGTGCCCGAGGCAAAATCGTCCATCTCCGCAAGTGCCACGGAATAACCGCGCCCGGCCGCATCACGTGCAATGCCGCAACCGTTGATGCCGCCGCCGATCACGAAGATGTCGTGGATTTCCTCGCCCATCATTCCCCTCGCTGAACCGAAATGGACAGCAATCCACAAACGTTGTGAACCTAAAGTGGATTAAATCGAAAATATTCCGAATGTCAAATGAAACCCCGGGGCTATAAATCCAATTCCTCGTCTTTCGAAGTTTCCACGAGGGCCACACCGTTCACGAGGCATACATCTCGGATCGACGGCGAAGGGCAACGGTCGGTGATAAAGGTTTGAACCTGCGAGATCTGTCCGATGCGCACGGGTGCGGTGCGCTCGAATTTTGTCGAGTCGGCGACCAGGATCACGTGTCTGGCATTGGCGATGATTGCCTGGGCAACCTTCACTTCGCGAAAATCATAATCGAGAAGGGCACCATCCGGATCGATCGCCGAAACGCCGATAATCGCATAGTCGACCTTGAACTGGCGAATGAAGTCGACTGCGGCTTCACCTACAATGCCACCGTCTGACTGACGAACGACACCACCGGCAATGACCACCTCGATTTCGTCCAGAAGGCGCAACCTGTTGGCAACGTTGATGTTGTTGGTGATCACCATCAGTTCTCGATGATTGACCAGCGCCTCGCTGACCGCCTCCGTGGTGGTGCCGATATTGATGAAGAGCGAGGCGTTGTCCGGAATGAGATTGGCGGCGGCGACGCCGATCGCCTGCTTTTCCGCCGCCGCGATCTGCCGGCGCGCGTCGTAACGGACATTCTCATTGCTGCGGGGAAGGGTGGCGCCGCCGTGGATACGGGTCAGAATTTGCTTATCGCATAGATCATTCAGATCTTTGCGGATCGTCTGCGAGGTTACCGAAAACGTTGCTGCCAAGTCGTCGACGAGGACCCGACCCGCAGTTTTCGCGCGTTCGACAATCTTCGCCTGGCGGTCCGTAATAAACATCCGACCCCTCCGTTTCGCTTTTCTTTCACTTCTAACGAAAGCGCGCGTGAAGGCAAAGGCCGTAGACCGATTTTTCGGGGTCGGATGCGAGTGCGGTCTGAAGTCTTCAGTCGGCGCGGGCGCCGGATACGCCTTCGAGTTCCGTCATCACGGCGTCCGACAGCTGCAGTTCAGCCGCGGCGAGATTTTCACGCAGGTGGGCCACGGACGAGGTTCCCGGGATGAGCAGGATATTCGGTGCCCGACGCAGCAACCAGGCAAGTGCGACCTGCATCGGCGTCGCGCCCAGGCGCTGGGCAACGTCCGACAGGATCGACGACTGGAGCGGGCTGAAGCCTCCGAGCGGGAAGAACGGCACATAGGCGATACCATCGCGAGCGAGATCGTCGATCATGGCATCGTCTTGCCGATGGGCGAGATTATACTGGTTCTGCACACAGACGATCTTGGCGATCCGCTGACCCTCGGCTACCTGCGTCGGCGTCACGTTGCTGAGCCCGATATGGCGAACAAGCCCCTTGCGCTGCAGTTCGGCCAGAGCCGTCAGGGGCGCTTCGATCGAGCCTTCTGCCGGGCCGTGGACATCGAACATGATACGCAGGTTGACGACGTCCATGGCGTCGAGACCAAGATTGCGCAGGTTGTCGTGGACGGCCTGAGTCAGCTGGTCGGCTGAAAATGCCGGGTTCCATGAACCGTCATCCCCGCGCACGGCGCCGATTTTGGTCACGATCACCAGGTCATCGGGATACGGATGAAGCGCCTCCCGGATGATTTGATTGGTCACATGCGGACCGTAAAAATCGCTGGTATCGATATGATCGACCCCAGCCGCAACCGCTTCGCGCAATACCGCCACTGCTGCGTCGTGATCTTTCGGCGGCCCGAACACACCCTTGCCCGCAAGCTGCATGGCGCCGTAGCCGAGCCGTTTCACGTTGCGGTCGCCGAGGATAAATGTGCCTGCCTGATCAATATTCGACATGGGAATATCTCCTGTTCAAGATGATGTGGATATAGGCCTTGAGAGGCCGCACGAAAATCCGCTACAATCGGCACAGGCCGTGCGGAATTTCGAACGATGAAAATCGACCTAGGTGATCTGAATGCTTTTGTGGCGGTGGCGCGCGCTGGTGGGTTTCGCGAGGGCGCGCGTGCCACAGGCAGCAGCGCATCAGGATTGAGCGAGGCGGTGCGGCGGGTCGAGGCGCAACTGGGGGTGCGGCTCCTCAATCGCACGACACGCAGCGTGGTGCCGACGGAGGCAGGGGCAGGTCTCCTGGCTCGGCTGACCCCGGCGCTTACCGAGGTCGACGCTGCCCTCGACGTCATTAACAGGTTTCGCGACAAGCCTGCCGGCGCGTTGCGTCTCAATGTACCGGTCAGCGCCGCCCGATTGGTGCTCCCGGCGATCATCCCGGCGTTCCTCGCGGCCTATCCCGACATACGGCTCGAAATCGTCGCCGATGACAATTTCGTCGACGTGCTGGCTGCCGGATGCGACGCCGGCATCCGCTACGACGAGCGGTTGGAGCAGGACATGATTGCGGTGCCGATCGGTCCGCGGCTGCAGCGCTTCGCGGCCGCGGCATCCCCGGCATATCTCGATCGCCATGGCCGCCCCGATCATCCCCGCGATCTGCTTGGCCATGCCTGTATCCGCGGGCGTTTTACGAGCGGCGCAATGATGCTGTGGGAATTCGAGCGGGACGGCGAAGTGGTGCGGGTCGATCCGACAGGACCGCTGATCGTGCAGGTGGGTGCGGCAACCGATCTTGCCGTCGATGCAGCGATTGCCGGCGCCGGTGTCATATCGCTGTTCGAGGACTGGCTGCGGCCCCATCTCGACAACGGCTCACTCGAACCCGTGCTCGAGCCATGGTGGCAGCAATTCTCCGGTCCATTTCTCTATTACCCCGGCCGGCGGCTCGTACCAGCGCCGCTGCGGGCCTTCATCGATTTCGTTAAGGTTTCGTCCAGCCAACGGTGACGAGCGCGAAGCGCGTATTTAGCGTCAATCGCAGGACATTTCCGATATCGAATCTCCATTCGCCGGCATCAAATCCTGCTGTCCGTCGCCGACCGGAACCACGTTCCAGATCGGGCGTTGAGGAGGCGCGCGGAGAATGAAATGGCTGGCAATTGGATTCATCTTTGCATCGACATGCAGCGGATGTTCGCTGAAGACACCCCATGGCACGTGCCCTGGATGCGCGAGGTATCGCCGCAGATCCAGGAACTATCCGGCCGCCATCCCGAGAATACCATCTTTACCAGGTTCGTGACGCCGACGCGCCCCGAAACGATGGAGGGGATGTGGCGTGTGTATTATGAAAAGTGGCGGATGATGACGCGCGAGCATCTCGATCCGGGCCTTGTCGACCTGATCCCCTCGTTGAAGCTCTTTGTCCCTCCTGCGGGCATATTTGACAAGATGACTTATTCTCCCTGGGTAAGCGGAGAGTTGCACCGAATGCTGCTGAAGAAGCGTATCGAAACCGTGGTCCTGACCGGTGGCGAGACCGACGTTTGCGTCCTCGCCACAGCGCTTGGCGCCATCGATCTTGGGTACCGCGTGGTCGTGCTGAAGGATGCCGTCTGCAGCGGAGCCGACGACACACATGATGCGTCGCTCGAACTTCTGGGAGACCGCTTCTCCGTTCAGCTGCGCATAGCAACCACCGAACAATTCCTGCGAGAGCTGTAGAGTGCTGGTGCGCCTTGGGAATGTTCGTAGGATGAGAGTTCGCTCTGCGGAACTCCCTCCTGCCATGCCGAGCGGCCTGCCCCATTTCATTACCCGGGGTGAGTTCTCTGTCGAGAGATTAACGAGGTGTTGACTAAGTGCTTTAGCGATTTTTAATATTCGTACATGCTATTGGATCCGTGCAGCGCAATGCGGACATGACGTCTTCTGCAGCCTTGGGCAATTCAATAAAGCTGGGATCTGTCATGCTCGCACGCCGACCGAAGGAGAGCCGTGAAGGCTACTCCGTTTTCATTGCCACCTCGCTACTCCTTCTTGTCGCCGTGATCCTTGGCGGCATGGGTGCTCATGTCGTTGACCGCATGCGCAGTTCTGCAAATGCGCTCGATGACAACAGAGCCATATTGGCGGCAGAGGCTGCCGTCTCGTCCTTCAAGGGGAAACTTGCAGCAACGGTGCGGGACAATGCCGTTTGGGATGAGGCCTACGAGGCGATAACGCAAGGGGATCGCGACACTTGGACTTATGAGAATTGGGGCAAGACCAGCGCGGACTACGCGCTCTATGACGGGGTCGTGCTGACAGCCCCGGCAGGCGGTAAGAGCATCGCCTATCTTAAAGCCAATATAATAGATCCGAACGAATATCTTGGTGCAAAATTTCGTGGGCAAACGGAATCAGCCGCTCGGCCCGGCATGGACCCTACCGTCAACTTCTTCAGAAACGGCGACGATATCATTGCAGTGGCGTCGGAGGCGGTTCAGCCGTTCGGATCGAAGGTTGAGGATTCGCAGTACTATGTCCTCAGCTTCTTCAAGACCCTGACTTCCGAAGTCGTGGCTGAAATGGCCAAGGATCATCAGCTCCCGGAACTCCACATAACCTACGGTCCGGCGGGTGATCTCCTGAATTTGCCGCTCATGGATGTCGATGGAGTTGAAGTCGTGCGTTTGGCTTGGCCAAGCGCCGCTCCCGGGAATACGATTTTCGATGCGGTGCGCCCCTTTATTGCCGCAGCGATTGCCATCCTTGGCGTTTATTTGGTGGGCGTTCTGTATGCAGGCTGGTCAGAAACGCGTCGCTTGAAGAGTTTGGCCGATCGCGCCCGGCATGAGGCCACGCACGATAGTCTCAGCGGTCTCTTGAACAGGCTCGGTCTGATCGAGGGACTGGACCGGCTGATGCAGGCTAACAAGAGCCAGATGCTGGTTTTGCACCTCATCGATCTCGACGGCTTCAAGGCCGTCAACGATGCCTGGGGGCATGCGATCGGCGATCAGCTGATCAGGCTGGTGGCAGAAGCCCTGCGTGATATTCATCCCGACGCCGCTGGTGTCGCGCGATTGGGCGGCGATGAATTCGCTCTTATCCAGCTGGGCTCCACCAACCTCGCCGAGCTTGACGATGAACTTCTTGAACGTCTCAAAAAGCCGTTTTTCATCGAAGGCCGCACGATCGAAATCGGGGCGAGCATCGGGGTTGCTTCCCGTGACGACGCGGAGGATGCGCACGAACTCCTTCGTCGGGCGGACATGGCCCTTTATGAAGCGAAGGAAACGGGCAGGGGATGCGCGGTCACCTATCATCCGGATCTTGACCGCCAGCGCGAGAAGATCGCGGCGTTGGAAAGTGAGCTTCGGCGCGCACTTCAGAAGGATGAGATCCAGCCGGTCTTCCAGCCCCTGGCTTCGGCTGCCTCCGGAGACATCACAGGCGTGGAGGCGCTGGCAAGATGGAGGCGCGCCGAAGGAGCAATCGGCCCGGACGCCTTCATACCGCTGGCGGAGAAATGTGGATTGATCGATATCCTGGGCCTCCAGATGCTTCGAAAGTCCATCGTGGCGTCGAAGGCGTGGGCTCCGCTTTCCTTGTCGGTCAATGTCTCTCCGATCCAGCTGTGCAACCCGAACTTTGCGGGGGACGTGCTCGCCGTTCTGGAAGAGGAAGGGTTTGACCCTTCCCGACTGACACTGGAGATCACCGAAGCGGTTCTGATGTCGAACCCTGAGCAGGCGCGGCGCTCCATCACCGCCCTGAAATCGGCCGGCATCCGTTTTGCCCTCGATGATTTTGGCGCAGGTTATGCCAGTATCGGCACGCTACGTGAATTCGGCTTCGACCGAATGAAGATCGATCGCTCCCTGGTCCAAGCCATGGATGACGGCAGCACCGGCCGGAACGTCCTGACGGCCACGATCTCCCTGGCTATGGCGCTCGGAATTCCGGTCACGGCGGAAGGCATCGAATCCGCCGATCAGGCGGACGCCCTTCGAGTTGCCGGTTGCGATCAGCTGCAAGGCTACCTGGTGGGCAGACCCATGGGACGGGACGAACTTGTATCCTGGCTCGCTTCATCGATTGCCGCGTAAAGGGCTCTTCCCGTGACGCGAAGCCCTACGCCGACTGCTGTTGCCTGACTTCTTCGAACGGCAGATCGACCGTGAAGGTCGTGCCTCGGCCCAGAATGCTCCGGACCGAGATCGACCCTCCGTGCAATTCGACAATTTCCTTGACGATATTGAGACCGATCCCCGTTCCCGCGATTCCGGTGGCGCTGCGGGCACGAAAATAAGGTTCGAACAGTTTCGGCAGGTCGTCGGCATCCATGCCGATGCCGGAGTCGGTGACGCCGACAACAACTCGCCCGCCGTCCGTCCATCCGCTGACATGAATGTTGGAACCGGCGGGTGAATATTTGACCGCGTTCGACAAGAGATTGGAAAAGACCCGCTCTATTGCGTCCCTGTCGATCATCTGCAGCGCTGGAATTGCATCCAGATTGTGGCTGATCGTGTGGCTTTTGCTGAGCTCGGCTCGGCTTGCGATGCATTGACGAAGTACAGCGCTGAGCGAACTGGCTTGTTTGTTGATGGCAATGGTCCCGGTCTCCAACCGCCCGGCGGCGAGGATGCTTTCCATCAGCTCGACCATGCGGGCGACTGCGCCCTTGATCTGCAAGGCCTTGCCTTCCAGGAACTGTGGAGTCACAGCCATCTTTGTCCGCGTAAGCCGCTGAGCCGCTCCGTCGATCACGGCCAAAGGCGTCCTGAACTCGTGCGATATCATCCCGACGAAACGGCGCTGCAGCGCATTGATACCCCGTTCGTGCTGGAGAAGTCGGTCCAGCTCGATATTCTTTTCCTGAACTTCCGCCGTTCGGTCCAGAACGATCTTTTCGAGTTCGTCTCGATGCTGGCGCAGTCTCCGCTCGCTGGACTGAAGCGCCTTGAGGGCGAGTTGCCGGTCATGGACGTCCTCAAGGAGCCCATACCAGCGGACGACCCCGCCGTTGCCGTCGAAACGAGCTGCCGCGCGGTTCCGATACCACCGATATCGCCCTCTCGCTGTCCCGATCCTGTAGATCATGTCGAACGGTGCGCCGGTCTTGACCGAGGACTCCCATTTGGCAATGACCTCAGGCAGGTCCTTCGGGTGCAAGGTCTTCTCCCATCCGCGCCCCAGGGCTTCGCCGACTTCCCGTCCGGAGGCGTTCTGCCACCCTGGGCCGACCTCGACGACATTCCCCAGCGCATCGGCTAACCACGGTGTCTGGGGATGCAGCTCAATGAGAGAGCGATAATGTTCCTCACTTGCCCGCAGGACCTTCTCGGCATGGCGGAGCTCCGTAATGTCGGAAATAACGACAATCAGAACCGGCTTCTTCCCCGCAGCCGTTGGTACGAAGGACCGCCGCTTGTGCGTCAGAAGCGTCCGGGCCGAACCATCCGGACCGGTGACATTCTCCTCGAACAGCCGCTCCTCACCGGTCGCCAGCACGCCCGCATCCATCTCTCGGATCCGTTCGGCTTCGCCTGCAGGCAAGAAGTCACGGTCGGTGCGGCCAAGTATGTCGCCGAGGCCGACGCCGAACATCCCGCACGCCTTGCTGTTGAGAAACAGGAAGCGTGACTCTTCGTCCTTGATGATCGTGGGTCTCGGGGCGCCTTCGAAAAGGTCTTCCAAAAGTTCGCGATGAGATGTGTGCAGATCAGGTCCGATGGCGGAGTCTTGGTTCATTCGCAAGGGTCCAGATCTACTCGCGTAATTTGATCGGTGCCTAATGTACAATCGGAGCGTTACCGAATGCTGAAACCAAGGGGGGCTGTTTTAGCCGAAGAGAAATCGAAGAGAGACCTGAATATGGCGGTTTTTCACCCATGCCGAATTGCTGAGGATGTGCTTGTCGTGGGCCCCAAAATCATTCCTCGACCCAATAGGAAGTCGTATTCTCGATAACTTTTTTGATCTTGCGGTTGTCTCTCCATTCTCGTCCGGTGTCCCGGATGACCGGTGTCTGCCGGGGAGAAAAAATATAGTTCTTATGCGGCGCCGCCAACCGCTCCAGTTCTGCGTTGACGCCGGAATAGAATTGTTTTTCCGGATCTCGCGAGGCGTCCATCAGGCCGGAAGCCTGCCGGGCGAAAGAACCGCGAAGAATGGAAGGTGACGTCGTGAATTTCGGAAAAGTCCGAAACAGCGGGATTTTAATGCCGAGAAACCGTGCATATTCGTTTCTCTCGTGAAGATGGCCGTCTTTCGCGATGCTCCAGTTCTGGTCAGCCGTGTGAAAGGATACCTGCATTACGGCGGGATCTGCAAACGGGGCAAAAATCTCCTCGCCGAGATCCGTCAGCGCGATCCAGTCGTCTTCGAGGTGGAATACGTAATCCGACTGCGTATTGGACCAGAGACGCTTGACCGCAGCGCCAAATCCAGGCTCGCTGGGTCTAAAGAAGGAAGCGGACGGAAGGTAGTTCGAGACGACCCGCAGGCACTCGGCCTCATCCTCTTCGGTTCCGAAGATCGGATCCATGTTGACGAGGACATTCGAGACGGAGAAATGAGCAAAGCAGCGCTTTGAAAAACTTTCCAATGTCTGCTCAAGCAAATCCGGCCTTCTGCCGGCAACGATGCACAAATCCAGACTAAAATTCGCCAACGCAGCATATCCCACTGAAACCGGAGCTCTTTAGAGTTCGGTCCAAATACCATAGTGGCGGCAAGGTCGCCACCTTCTGGGAACATGCAGTCCTCTCGCCCACAATGGTGTGGGTTACGACGTAAACTTTTCTCGCCGCGCGTGGTCGCAGCGGTCAAAATGGACCTGCAAAGGGCGCACCGGGCCGCTTCGATCTTTCAAGACGCGGCGTCAACCATCGGCCGTTCCCGCAACGGCAAGCGGCAACGCCAAGGCATCGGGCAATCGCCCGGCAAGGCGCAGTCTGATCGTGTTCTACGAAGCGACGGGGCTACCTTCTGAAGAAAGAAGCCAAGTATGCAAGGGGGCCGCTGGATCTGCGGGTGGCGATGGACCGCACCTGATGGGCGACTGTGCTTGCGCTCACATGCGCTCCGAAGTGGCAGAAGCAGACCAGTTTGTGGATCTGTCGGTCTGACAGTTCAAAAAACCGCCTGGCTTCCCCATAGGTGTCGTCTCTCATCCCCGCGGCGCGCAGCACGGGATCCCCGAACGCGACAGCAAGCGCCGTCCCGTCGCCGCGCATGGCGGCCCTTATTTCATCCGGCTGGTATTCGGTTTCCCGAAATGTCGAAAGGGATCGGTCGGGGTTGAGCTCAAGAATTTCGGCCCACCGTTCGAGCCGCTCGCTGCTGGACATCTGGAAGTCGGGATAGCTGCGGTTTATCCTAGCGATAGTCTTCAGCTGATCGACTGCACGTTGCTCCATTACGGCCTCCTATTTGAACAAAATAGATGCCCGTCGCCCAGACGTTATTTTGATCCTGACCGCTTTTGATGTCCAATCACGATTGTCCATCGGCAGGAACTCCGGCCGCTCCTGTAATCAAAGTTGATGAGCGGGGATCAACGTCGCCATGGCGTCCTGCCAGGCTTGGAGTTGCCGGATCGACAGAGACCTGCCTCGTGCGCTGTCGTCAGGAGAAAAGGTCACCCTTATGAAGGATTTCGCGGGGATGGGCGGCATGTTCCTTCACCACCTTCTCGGCGCTGTCGATTTCCTGCAGCATGACGTCGTATCCCCACAGATCCGCCAGATGTTGCAGAACCTGCCGGGTCTCGCTGTCCTCGAGAACCCAGTCGTTCGGCGCCCGGTGCTGCAGGAGAAGGCGGCGGTCGCCGGCGAGATCGACATCGATGATGTCGATCCTCGGATCGGTCCAGCCGATATCGTATTCGCGCGCCAGCTGGCGGCGGACGCGCTTGTAGCCGCGCTCGTCGTGGATCGCCGAAACCAGGATCCCTTCGCTCATCTGCGGATCGTCGTAGAGCTGGAAAAGGCGCCACTTGCGGATCAGGTGCGGGCTCAGGAACTGGCTGATAAAGCTCTCGTCGCGGTAGTCGGCCCAGATGCCGCGCAGGACCTGCATCGGATCTCCGCGGCCGGCGATATCCGGGAACCATTCGCGATCCTCGTCGGTAGGCTTGGTCACGATCCGCTCGATATCCTGCATCATGGCGAAGCCGATGGCATAGGGATTGAAGCCGGAGAAACGCCGATCGTCATAGGTCGGCTGGAACACGACATTGGTATGTGATTTCAGGAATTCGAAATAGTTGCCGTCGCTGATCTGCCCGCGGTCGTGCAGCCTTTCCATGATCTGGTAATGGACATAGGTCGCCGTCCCCTCGTTCATCACCTTGGTCTGGCGCTGCGGATGGAAATATTGTGCGACGTGGCGGACGATGCGCAGGATTTCCCGTTGCCATGGTTGCAGCCGGGGCGAGGACTTTTCCAGGAAGTAGAGCAGATTGTCCTGCGGCAGGCCGAGCGCTGCGCGCCGTCTTTCGAGATCGACATCGGCCGCATCGCGTTTGCGGCCCGTCGGCACCGTGCGCCAGAGATCGTTGAACATCTGTTCTTCATGGGCGCGCCGTTCCAGCTGGCGTTTTTCCTCCTGGCGCAGGTCGAGCCTCGTCTTGCCGGCATAACGGTGTACGCCATGCGACATCAGAGCATGGGCCGCGTCGAGGGTCCGCTCGACGGCTGTTTCGCCGTAACGTTCTTCGCAGCGGGCGATATAGCTCTTGGCGAAATCGAGATAGTCGAGAATGCCCTCGGCATCCGTCCAGAGCTTGAAGAGATAGTTGTTCTTGAAGAAATGGTTATGGCCGAAAGCCGCATGGGCGATCACCAGGGTCTGCATCGTCGCGGTGTTCTCCTCCATCAGGTAGGAGATGCAGGGCGACGAGTTGATGACGATCTCATAGGCGAGATCCCGCATGCCGCGGCGGTAGAAGGCTTCGTGATGGGCGAAATGTTTGCCGAACGACCAGTGCCGGTAAAACAGCGGCATGCCCGTCGACGAATAGGCATCCAGCATCTGTTCGGCGGTGATCACCTCGATCTGGTTCGGATAGACGTCGAGCCCGAGTTCCCCGATCGCGATTTCCTCGCAGGCATCGTGGATGCGCTGGAGCGTCGTGAAATCCCAGTCCGCGCCTTCGAAGAGCAGTCGATCCTTCTGCATAGCCGCCTGAGTCATGGCATCGCCTTCGTCTGTGTCGAACGCTTCTGGAAGAGATCGTGGAAGACCGGAAAAATCTCGTTCTTGCGGCAGACCTTGCGCATCGCAAGCGTTGCCGAACCGGACCGGATGCTTTCATAAAGGCGCCAGAGAGGGGAATTCGATACCGAGGAATCGCCACCCTCTTCATCGACCTCAATATAAGCGAAGTACTGGCAGAGCGGCAAAATCTCGTGTCTCAGCAGATGGCCGGCCGGAGCTTCGTCCCGATAGGAGTTGTCGCCATCCGAGGCCTGCGCGGCATAGATGTTCCATTCGGTGGGGTCGAAGCGTGAAGCGATAATGGAGCGCATCGCCGCAAGCGCGCTCGATACCAGCGTGCCGCCGGTCGCCTGACCGTAGAAGAAGGTCTCCTCGTCGACCTCCTCGGCCTTCTCGGTGTGGCGGATGAAGACGATCTCGACCTTCTCGTAACGCTGCGAGAGGAACAGATAGAGCAGCAGGTAGAAGCGCTTGGCCAGATCCTTCATGTGCTCCGACATCGATCCGGAGACGTCCATCAGGCAGAACATCACCGCCTTAGCAACCGGCTTCGGCTCGTTGTCGAAACGACGATAGCGAACGTCGAGCGGATCGACATAGGGAATGCGCCGAATCCTGTCCGTCAGCGACTTGAGTTCCGCCTCCAGCGACAGGCGCGTCTCCTCGTTCTCAGATTCGTCGATCTGGCGCTGCAGCGCCTCGATCTCGGCAGGCTTGGGGCGCTTGAGAGCGATGCGTCGCATCATCGCGAGCCGCGTCGTCCGGTCGATGGAGAGATTGGAAGGGGAGCCCGAAATGGAGTAGCCGGCCCGCACTGGGCTCATCTCCTCGGTCTCGCTGAGCCGTCGCTTGGCGAGTTCGGGCAGTTCGAGGTCATCCAGAAAAACCGAGAGGAATTCTTCGCGCGTCAGAACGAAGCGGAAGCCGTCTTCACCATCGCCCTGGCCGGCCTCCTTGGGTCTGCCGCCACCCTGGCCGGGTGGGCGGGGAATGATATCACCTTCGACGAAGGCCCGGTTGCCGGGCAGGACATGATCCGTAATCCCGCCTTCGGCCCGGCGAAAACTCGGCTCGCCCATGCCGCCGATCGGGAGGCTGACTTCGCCGCCATCGAGTACATCACGGATACTGCGGCTTTGCAGGGATCGCCTGACTGCTTGCTGCACGGCGTCCTTTGCGCGCCGCAGAAACCGCTGTCGATTTTCCAAACTTTTACCGCGCGGGTTCAGCCGCCGGTCGATGATGTGCATGTTGGCTCCTGCATGAGCATTAGGGTCTGTACTCAACTAGGTTTCGGACGCCGCACAACCCAGTATGCCACAATCCTACGTCCTGTCGTCACACACAATGATGGAGATGACGTCCACCTTTGTGTGTTTAAGGAACTGAACGGTTTTCTTGCATGCTGCGTTCCAAATCCTAATTGAGTACAGACGCTAACCTGCCTGTTTGACCCGCATGTACCACTCCACCAGACGGCGAACCTGTCTTTCGGTGTAGCCGCGCCCCGTCATGCGCGACACGAACTCGCTGTGTTTCTTTTCTGTTTCGCCGTCCTTCTTCGACCCGAAGGAGATCACCGGCAGGAGATCCTCCACCTGGGAGAACATTCTTTTCTCGATCACTTCCCGGATCTTCTCGTAGCTCGCCCAGGACGGGTTCTTGCCGCCGTTATTGGCGCGCGAGCGCAGGCAGAACTTGACGATCTCGTTGCGGAAATCCTTCGGATTGGCGATTCCCGCCGGCTTTTCGATCTTGGTCAATTCCTGGTTCAGGAGTTCGCGATCGAGAAGCTGCCCGGTGTCCGGATCCTTGAAGTCGACGTCCTCGATCCAGGCGTCGGCATAGTCGACGTAACGATCGAAAAGATTCTGGCCATAATCCGAATAGGATTCCAGATAGGCCTTCTGGATCTCGTTGCCGATGAACTCCGCGTACCGAGGAGCAAGGTCTGCCTTGATGAACTCGATATACCGCTTTTCGGTTTCCTCCTGAAACTGTTCGCGGCGGATGGCCTGTTCCAGCACATACATCAGGTGAACCGGATCGGCGCCGATATCCGTCGTATCGTGATTGAAGGTCGAAGCTAGAACCTTAAAGGCAAAACGTGTCGATATTCCGTCCATGCCTTCGTCGACGCCGGCCGCGTCCCGATATTCCTGAACACTGCGGGCGCGCGGATCGGTTTCCTTGAGGCTCTCGCCGTCATAGGCACGCATCTTGGAGAAGAAGGTCGAATTCTCGTGCTTGCGTAGCCGCGAGAGCACGGAAAACCGGGCCAGCATCTCAAGTGTCGCCGGCGCGCAGGAGGCATCCGCAAGCTCCGAACCTTCGATCAGCTTTTCATAGATATGCTGTTCTTCCGTCACCCGCAGGCAATAAGGAACCTTGATGACGCAGATGCGGTCGATGAACGCCTCGTTGTTCTTGTTCGCCTTGAAGCTCTGCCATTCCGCCTCGTTCGAGTGGGCAAGGATGACGCCGGAGAAAGGGATGGCGCCGATATTCTCGGTGCCCATGTAATTGCCTTCCTGCGTCGCCGTCAGCAGCGGATGCAGCATCTTGATCGGCGCTTTGAACATCTCGACGAATTCGAGCACGCCCTGGTTGGCGCGGTTGAGCCCGCCGGAATAGCTGTAGGCATCCGAGTCGTTCTGGGAATAGTTTTCGAGCTTGCGAATGTCGACCTTGCCGACCAGCGACGAGACGTCCTGATTGTTCTCGTCGCCCGGTTCGGTCTTGGCGATCCCGATCTGGCGAAGCCGCGAGGGCTGCAGCCGCACCACCCGGAAACGAGTTATGTCGCCTCCGAATTCGTCGAGCCGCTTCAGGCACCAGGGGCTCATCAGCCCGCTAAGACGCCGGGTCGGAACGCCGTATTGCTCAAGCAGCATCGGCCCCATGGCAACCGGATCGAAGAGGTTGAGCGGGCTTTCGAAAACCGGACTGATATCGTCGCCGGCCTTCAGCACGTAGATCGGATTGGCTTCCATCAGCAGCTTCAGCCGCTCGGCAAGCGACGACTTGCCGCCACCGACCGGACCGAGCAGGTAGAGGATCTGCTTTCGCTCCTCGAGCCCCTGCGCGGCATGCCGGAAGAAGGAAACGATCCGCTCGATCGTCTCTTCCATGCCGAAGAAACCGGAGAAAGCCGGATAGGCCCGGATGGTGCGGTTCATGAAGATCCGGCCGAGCCTGGCATCCTTGGCCGTGTCGACCATCTGCGGCTCGCCGATCGCCGCCAGCAGCCGCTCGGCGGCGTTGGCATAGGCCATCGGATCTTTTTTACAAATCGCCAGATACTCGGCGACAGACATATCTGTCTCGCGCCGCGCTTCGTAGTTCCTGGTGAAGGCATCGAACAAGGATTCACTCGGCATAGGCTACTCCAGTCAGGGTTGCGCTACTGCTCGACTGCCGCAAAGATTGAAAACGCTGCGGCAATCTATTGAGAATCAAGATGTTTCTAAACCTAATACGACACCCGGAGCGTTTTCATGGCAATGCACAAAAATGTGCGTCCACAAATCCGTGCTGACTTGGCAAACAGCAAGTCGGGGCCTGTTGCATCCCCACCACAACGTCTGCGCAACGCTTCGGGTCTTCCGGAAAGTCGCGTCGTCGGCGGGGAAGACAAGCCCTGCTTCGCCGTCTATGGATGCAACCGGCAGCGAGACGGGCGTTTCTTATGGACCAGCAGTTTTTCGATAGAGGCTCCGTAGAGGTGGCGCGTGATCTGATCGGCGTCGAACTCGATGTCTCCGGCGCAGGCGGCGTGATCGTCGAGACGGAAGCTTATGAGCCGGACGAGCCGGCCTCCCACAGTTTTCGCGGGCCCACGCAGAGAAACGCGGTGATGTTCGGGCCGCCGGGACACGCTTATGTCTACCGTTCCTACGGCATTCACTGGTGTCTGAATTTTGTCTGCCGGCCCGGTAGCGCCGTGCTGATCAGGGCGTTGCAGCCGGTCAGGGGCCTTCAGGAAATGGAGAAAAGGCGCGGTCTTGCCGATCCGCTGCTCCTCTGCTCCGGTCCGGGCCGCCTCTGCCAGGCGCTCGGCATCACCATCGAGCACAACGGCCTGCCGCTGTTTGCGCCACCGTTCGAGTTCACGTTGCCGAAAACACCACCCCTGATCGTCACCGGTCGGCGGATCGGCATCTCCCAGGCCATCGATCTGCCCTGGCGTTTCGGTCTTTCCGGCTCGCTGCATGTCAGCAAGAAGTTCACCGGCAAGGGTGGCATGGCGCTTTGAGTTAAAGCTTATCCGTTGCAGCCGCTCGCCGATATGGGAGACAAGGCGGGTTGGCCGACGTTCAAGCGGCCAATTGAGAAAAACCGTAACCACCGAGCAATGCCGAAGCGAATACCCTGATAGCGGGTAATATGCGCCTGCCTGAAGCAAAACAGGCATGCTTCTACCTTCCATTAACCTTCAGGCAAGGAATTAACCATACATATTAGAGACCACGGCGAAATGGGATGACTGCGGTCCCCCACCAGGCATGAAGCCGCAAAGCCGTACCGGTCCAATCCGGTATCCGCTCATGAAAATCCAGCAAAGCCCGTGGTGACCGCGTTGCCCATGCCCGACGGATATCGATCCGGTTTGGCCAGCATCCCCCGTTCATCCAGGCGCTGGCTGACAGCAGCTTGCATGCCGCTGATCCTCTCCGGGGATTGGCTTGAATAATTTTGGGGACGGTTTTGGTGCAGGAAATGCCATCGGATCAGGCGCGACGTGGCCAGGCAGGCAGCCTGGGCGAGAGACTGGCATTTGCCGGCCTCGACGGCGAACTGCGCGATCTGCTGCGCCGCTGCCGCCCGCAGCTCGACCGGCATCTGAAGACCGGCCTGCGCGATCTCTTCCACCGCTTTCAATCCTTTCCGGAAGCCGCCCGCAATTTCGAGAGCGAGCAGCAGATCGAACGGCTGCACGACCTGCAGGCCTCCCATTGGGGCGTGTTGACCGATGCCCGCTTCGACGCGCTTTATGCCGAGCGAGTGAAGGTTCTGTCCGATGCCGAGAGCCGGATGGGCCTCGACCCGCGCTGGCACGTCGCCGGCCACGCGGTCATGCTCGAACATCTGATCGCCGGCGCGATCGTCGACCTTGCTCCGAAGTCGCTGCTGCCGGGCGGCCGTAAACGGGAGCAGGAATTGCTCGATCTCGTCGGCGCGATCACCCGCCTTGTCATGGTCGATGTCGAGATCGCCGTCTCGCTCCGCTTCAACGAACAGCGCCAGAAGCACCAGCGCGCGCTCGCCGAGCAGCGCGAAGCCGATCATGCGCAGGCGATCGAAACTTTTACCGACGTCATCACGGCACTCGCCGACCGCGATCTGACGGCAGGTCTTGCCGACGACGTGCCGGATGCCTATCGCGAACTCGCCGATCTGCTCAATCAGGCAGTCGCCGGCATGCGCTCGTCGGTCGAGACGGTCGATGGCCATGGCCAGAAGGCCGGGGCGCTGACGCAGGCCCTCACTGAGGGCACTCGCTCCTTTGCCGCCGCTTCGGAAGAACAGTCCACCCGCCTCAGGGAGGCGGCACGCGTGCTCCTCGACGTAACCGCCAGGGTTAAGGGCAGCGCTGCCGAGACGGCCGCCGCCGAAAAGGCCGCCGCCGAGACGCGTCGTTCGGTTGAGGCAAGCGGCGAGGTTGTCGGTCGCGCGATCAACGCCATGGCGGATATCGAATCCTCGGCTGAAAAGATCGGTGAGATCATCGGCGTCATCGACGACATCGCGTTCCAGACCAATCTGCTGGCGCTGAACGCCGGTATCGAAGCGGCCCGTGCCGGGGAGACCGGCCGCGGATTTGCCGTCGTTGCCCAGGAAGTGCGCGCGCTCGCCCAGCGCTCCGCCGACGCAGCACGCGAGATCAAGACGCTCGTCAACGGCACCAAGGCCCAGGTGGATGCCGGGGTCGACATGGTTCACCGCACCCAGGACGCGATCGGCGGCATCGTTCGCCAGGTGTCCGACATCAACGACGCGATCGCCGGTATTGCCCGCGACACCGGCGAACAGGCCGTCGGCCTCGACCGGTTGACCGCCGAGATCGGTTCGGTCAGCGAACACGTCGCCTCGAACGCCAGCCTCGCGTTCCGCGCGGGCGAGGGCGCCGACGAACTCCATACCGTTATCCTGGAACTCGGCCGCACGGTCCGCGAGTTCCGGATCGAGCGGCAGAACCGCTATGCGGATGCGCGCCGACCTGCAGCTCCAAGACCTCAGCCGACTTTGGTCCCGATCGCGCCGATGGCGACTGAGCGGGCGGATGACGGCGAATACCTCTTTCAGAAACGACAAGGAATAAGCTGATGGCAGCAAAGAAGGCTGGAGCTGGAAGTTTGAAGCTGGCCGCAGTGTTGGACCTCAACGAGGCCTCGAACCTGCATGGCAAGCTGGTCTCCATGCGGGGCAGCGATCTCAAGATCGACGCCTCGGGCGTCGAGCGGGTCGGTGTCCAGTGCGCCCAGGTTCTGGTCGCCGGCGTCAAGGCTTGGGAAGAAGACAAGAAGTCCTTTCTCGTCGAGAAGGCTTCGGATGCATTTCAGAAGACGATGCAACTCATCGGCATTAATAACGAAAATTTGGTTGCTAAGGAGATCTAGCAATGAAGAAGAAAGTACTGACCGTGGATGACTCACGGACGATCCGGAACATGCTTCTGGTGA
Source organism: Neorhizobium sp. BETTINA12A (assembly GCF_023006485.1). NCBI lineage: Bacteria > Pseudomonadati > Pseudomonadota > Alphaproteobacteria > Hyphomicrobiales > Rhizobiaceae > Neorhizobium > Neorhizobium sp. BETTINA12A. The sequence continues at coordinate 22,056 of NZ_JALBGW010000005.1, read as the reverse complement.
CCCTGAATAACGCAGGCTTTGAGACAATTCAGGCGGAAGACGGCATTGAGGGCCTCGAAGTCCTCGAGGGCTGCAATCCGGACGTCATCGTCACGGATATCAACATGCCGCGCCTCGATGGCTTCGGTTTCATCGAAGGTGTTCGCCGCAACGAAAAATATCGCGCCGTTCCGATCCTCGTCCTGACGACGGAAAGCGATGCCGAGAAGAAGAACCGGGCCCGGCAGGCCGGCGCGACTGGCTGGATCGTCAAGCCCTTCGATCCTGCCAAACTGATTGATGCGATCGAGCGTGTAACCGCCTGAGCCAGGAATTCCCCCGATGGATATGAACGAAATCAAAGAGATCTTCTTTCAGGAATGCGAAGAGCAGCTCGCAGAACTGGAGTCGGGTCTTCTCAAGCTGAACGACGGGGATCGCGACCCCGAAACGGTGAACGCCGTTTTCCGTGCCGTTCATTCCATCAAGGGGGGTGCTGGCGCCTTCGGTCTGGACGACCTGGTTTCCTTCGCCCACGTCTTCGAGACGACGCTCGATTGCGTACGCTCCAACAAGCTCGAGCCGACGCAGGACGTCCTAAAGGTCATGCTCAAGTCGGCAGACGTGCTGGCCGATCTCGTCAGCGCATCGCGTGACGGCGGCGGCGTCGACGAATCGAGAAGCCGCAGCCTCGTCAAGGAACTTGAGGCGCTCGCCCATGGCGGGTCGCCCTCTTCCTCCGGCCACGACGCCCCGAAACCGGCCGCAAAGGCTGCCCCGGCTCCCGTGGCGAAAGTTGATCTTCCCAAACCGAGCGACGACAGCGGCTTTCAGCCGGTCCCCTTTTCGTTCGACGGCTTCGGCGAGGACGATGAGCCGGCAATTGAAGGCTCGGTCTACGAAGTCTCGTTCAAGCCGCGTCGCGAACTCTATTCCAAGGGCAACGAGGCAGCGCTCCTGCTGCGCGATCTGTCCCGTCTGGGAGAGATGAGCATCAATTGCGACGCGGACGCTCTGCCGACCCTCGACAAGATGGATCCGGAGGCCTCCTATTTCAGCTGGAAGATCTCGATCCGGACCACCAGGAGCGAAGGCGACATCCGTGCCGTCTTCGAATTCGCGGAATGGGATTGCGACCTCGAAGTGAAGCTTGCCGAAGAGGCATCTTCCAACGAGGAACTGCCGATGGTCCCGGTTCCGTTCGATCTGTCGATCCTTGATGACTCCGCTGGTGGAGAAGACGAGGAAAAGACCGCCGAACGAGGCGTTTCGGAAGAAACCGTCGCTGCGGCCGTATCCGCTGCCGAGACCGCAAGCAACGTCTCGAGGACGGCCCGTGCCGCCGAGAGGAAGGAATCGGCTGCCGCGGCAGCTGCCGCCCAGAACAATGCCGCTGCCGCGGCAGCCGGCGCTGGCCAGACGATCCGCGTTGATCTCGACCGCGTCGACCGTCTCATCAACCTCGTCGGCGAACTCGTCATCAACCAGGCGATGCTCTCCCAGAGTGTCGTCGAGAACGACGCGACCGGTACGTCGGCCGTCAACATGGGCCTCGAAGAGCTGCAGCAGCTCACCCGCGAGATCCAGGACTCGGTCATGGCGATCCGCGCACAGCCGGTAAAGCCGGTCTTCCAGCGCATGTCGCGTATCGTCCGCGAGGTGGCCGACATGGTCGGCAAGTCGATCCGCCTGGTCACCGAAGGTGAAAACACCGAAGTCGACAAGACGGTCATCGACAAGATCGCCGAACCGCTGACCCACATGATCCGTAACGCCGTCGACCACGGCATCGAGTCGCCCGAAAAGCGCGAGGCCGCCGGCAAGGACCCGGAAGGCACGATCAAGCTGACCGCAAAACATCGTTCGGGCCGTATCCTGATCGAACTTGCCGACGACGGCGCCGGCATCAACCGTGAGCGCGTCCGCCAGAAGGCGATCGACAACGACATCATCGCAGCCGACGCCAACCTGTCGGATGACGAGATCGATAACCTGATCTTCATGGCGGGTTTCTCGACCGCCGATAAGATCTCCGACATTTCCGGTCGCGGCGTCGGTATGGACGTCGTCAAGCGCTCGATCCAGGCGCTCGGCGGCCGCATCTCGATCTCATCGCGGCCGGGCTTCGGCTCGACCTTCACCATGAGCCTGCCGCTGACGCTTGCCGTTCTGGACGGAATGGTCGTCACGGTCGCCGGCCAGACGTTGGTGGTGCCGCTGACCGCTATCGTCGAGACGCTGCAGCCGGAGGCTGCCGCCATCCATTCCTTCGGCGCCAATCAGCGGCTTATCTCGATCCGCAACTCGTTTTGCCCGCTGGTCGATGTGGGCCGAGTCCTCAACTACCGCGCCACCCAGGCCAATCCGGTCGAAGGTGTTGCACTGCTGGTCGAATCGGAAGGCGGCGGCCAGCGCGCCCTGATGGTCGATGCCATCCAGGGCCAGCGCCAGGTCGTCATCAAGTCGCTCGAGGCAAACTACACGCACGTTCCGGGCATCGCCGCAGCCACCATTCTCGGTGACGGCCGCGTCGCTCTCATCCTCGACGTCGATGCGGTCGTCGCAGCGTCGCGAGGCCAGTCCATGAAACCTGAAATGTCGTTAGCCGCCACGGGTTGAGTTGTTATGTCGTATGCCGTGAAAAATCTGGTCCCGGGAAGCAAGGAGCTGATCGCTTTTCGCATCAGCGATCAGGAATTTTGCGTGAACATCATGTCCGTCCGCGAGATTCGCGGATGGACCCAGGCAACCCCGCTGCCGCATGCGCCCGCCTATGTCATGGGTGTCATCAATCTGCGCGGCGCGGTCCTGCCGATTGTCGATCTTTCGGCCCGGCTTGGCATGAAGGATGCCGAGCCGACGGTACGCCATGTGATTATCGTGGCGCAGATGAAGGCCAAGATTGTTGGTCTCCTCGTCGAGGCCGTTTCCGATATCCTTACGATTACCGACGAGAATATCCAGCCAGTACCGGAAGTCTCCTCCGATCTGGAGAGACAATATGCCCGGGGGATTCTCGCCATCGATAAGCGGATGATCTGCATGATCGAGTTGGACGCCCTCTTCCCCGACCAGGAAAGCGACGCTGCATGAAGCCCTTGGGCGCCATAGAAAGCCGACAATCACCGGATGAGGTGCTCGCAAGCGGAGAATATCCGCTGACGCGCCGCGACCTCACCGACATTTCGGCGATGATCTACTCGGATGCCGGAATCTATCTCAACGATTCCAAGGCCTCGCTCGTCTATTCCCGCCTTTCCAAGCATATCCGGGCCTTGGGTCTGCGCGGCTTCAAGGATTATTGCGTTCTGGTGGCCTCGCCCGAAGGCGCTGCCGCCCGCCGCGAGATGCTGTCGCATCTGACGACCAACTTCACCCGCTTCTTCCGCGAAAACCATCATTTCGAGCACCTGCGCGACGAGGTTCTGCCGGGTCTTATCAACCGCGCCAAGAGTGGCGGCCGCGTGCGCATCTGGTCGGCCGCCTGTTCGGATGGGCAGGAGCCCTATTCGATTGCGCTGACCGTATTGTCGCTGCTTCCCAACGCGGCCGATCTCGATTTCCGTATCCTGGCGACCGATATCGACCCGAAGATCCTGGCCGCGGCCCGCGCCGGCCTCTACGACGAGAACGCGCTCGAAACCATGACGCCGGCCATGCGCAAGCAATGGTTCCGCGAGGTCGATGCCGGCGGGCGTCGCAGGTTCCAGATCGACGACCGCGTCAAGAAACTGATTACCTTCAACGAATTGAACCTGATGGCGCAGTGGCCCTTCAAGGGCAATTTCGACATCATCTTCTGCCGCAACGTCGTTATCTACTTCGACGAACCGACGCAGGTGAAAATCTGGTCCCGCTTTGCTTCGCTCCTGCCCGAAGGCGGACATCTCTATATCGGCCATTCCGAGCGTGTTTCCGGCGACGCCAAAAACCTGTTCGATAATATCGGTATCACCACCTATCGTTATACCGGTAAGGGCGCGGGGAGAAAAGCATGAGCGCTCCGGCACGAGTCCTGGTCGTTGACGATTCACCCACCATGCGCGGGCTGATTACGGCCATCCTGAATTCCGACCCGGAAGTGAATGTCGTTGGCCAGGCTGGCGATGCGCTGGAAGCACGCGTCGCGATCAAGCAGCTCAACCCCGATGTCGTTACCCTTGATATCGAGATGCCCAACATGAATGGGCTGGAATTTCTTGAAAAGATCATGCGCCTGCGTCCGATGCCGGTAATCATGGTCTCGGCAATGACCCATCAGGGTGCCAATGCGACGTTGGCTGCTCTTGAGATCGGCGCGTTCGATTGCGTCGGCAAACCGGCTCCCGGCGATGTCCGCCCGTTCATGGATCTTGCCGAAAAGGTGAAGGCTGCAGCCCGGTCCGGACCCCGCCGGAATGGGCCGACGCCGTTCATCGCCGCCTCTCCCGCTGCGGAATACCGGGTGGGTCGCAAGGTTGTGGCTATAGGGTCGTCAACTGGAGGTGTTGAAGCTCTTATCGCGGTCTTGCAAAAGTTCCCGCAAAATTGTCCGCCGACCGTAATTACTCAACATATGCCTTCCACGTTTACCAAAAGTTTTGCCGAACGCCTTAATCGTATCTGCGCTCCTGTGGTGCAGGAAGCCACCGATGGCGCGCGGCTGGAGATCGGCAGGATCTATCTGGCGCCCGGTGGCGAACGACACTTGCAGGTGGTCAATCCGTCGGCGCCATGTTGCCGGCTGATCGAAAAGGAGCCGGTAAACGGTCACCGGCCCTCAGTGGACGTCCTTTTCGACTCGGTCGCCGACCTGGCAGGTCGCAATGCGGTCGGGGTCATCCTGACGGGCATGGGCCGCGATGGAGCTGCAGGTTTGCTCAGAATGCGTAGCGCGGGCGCACGCACGATCGGGCAGAACGAAAAGACCTGTGTGGTCTACGGCATGCCGAGGGTTGCCCATGAAATGGGGGCTGTCGAGCAACAACTGCCGTTAGGCTCCATAGGAGAAGAAGTGTTGAAGTTAACTGCTGCCCGAAAAGAAGGTACCGAATAAATGTCTATCGCTGAAAAAATCAAAGTTCTGATCGTCGACGATCAGGTCACCAGCCGCCTGCTGCTCAGCGACGCCCTGACACAGCTCGGCTTCAAACAGATCACTTCTGCCGGCGATGGCGAGCAGGGCATGAAGATCATGGCCGAGCAGCCGCACCATCTCGTCATTTCGGATTTCAACATGCCGAAAATGGACGGTATCGGTTTCCTTCAGGCCGTTCGCGCCAATCCGAACACGAAGAAGGCCGCATTCATCATCCTGACGGCCCAGGGCGACCGTGCCCTGGTTCAGAAGGCTGCATCGCTCGGCGCCAACAACGTTCTCGCCAAGCCGTTCACGATCGAAAAGATGAAGGCCGCTATCGAAGCGGTGTTTGGAGCATTGAAATGAATGACGCCGCTGCAGTCAGGCGTGTCCATATTATCCAGGGGGAATTTAAGGTCCTGAACGACCCGAATGCTGTTCTCTCCACGATTCTGGGCTCATGCGTGGCTGCGTGTCTTCGCGATCCTGTCGCCGGTATCGGCGGCATGAACCACTTCCTGCTTCCGGGATCCGCCGGTTCCATGGCCTCGGGCGGCGATGCGACGCGTTACGGCGTGCATCTGATGGAACTGTTGATCAATGGTCTTTTGAAGCAGGGAGCCCGGCGAGACCGGTTGGAAGCGAAGATTTTTGGCGGCGCCAAGACAATTGCCAGCTTTTCGAATGTCGGCGAACAGAATGCCGCATTCGCTATGGAATTTCTAAAGGACGAAGGTATTCCGGTGGTCGGCTCCTCAACGGGCGGGGAGCACGGGCGCAAGCTGGAGTTCTGGCCGGTAAGTGGTCGGGCTCGTCAGTATCCGCTGACCGGCGCTGAAACTCAACGGACCGTGGCGATGGAGCAGCGTCCGGTACGCATGCCGCCGAAGCCGGTCGAGAGCTCAATCGAGTTCTTCTAAAAAAATCATTTCTCGGGGCGAAGATAGCCATGAACGACATCGTCAAGACGCCAATCGCTCCCTTTGAGGAATCTCTTCCAGAAGTCCTGATGCGTCTGGTCTCGGAGCTTCATGACGTGGCATACCTGATCGAACGGGTCGAGCCGCAGCTTCTGGAACTCGGCGGAGAAACAATCCTGCAATCGCCGGACAGCCTGAAGGTCCTGCAGGGCATCGACCTTGCCGTGCAGAAGACGCGCGGCCTTGCGGAATTCGTCGACACCATCACCGGCGGCATTCCGAGCGAATGGATGGTCGATGTCTCGACCGCGCTCAATCTCGTCAAGCTTGCCGACATGCAGAAGGCGCTGACCAACGGCATGCGCCACGGCCATTCCCAGCCTTTGAGCAAGGCAGCCGGCGATTTCGATTTCTTCTGATCGCCAGCCCTGACATGCATGTTTCGGCCATGACGGCCGATTACCCAGCCAGTCCTCCATAGTCGCCAGAATCCCTGCGCTCGCGAAACGCTCGCACAAGCTTCGCTTTCTAAGGTGCGACTGGGCATGGGCTCGAATACCTAGTTGGCGATGTGGGAACAGAATGAATCTGTTGGCTCAATTTTCACAAGTCTTTAGAAATCTGGCCGGTTTAGGCCAGACGAGACTTATTGCTTTAGGCGCTGTCGGCGTCATTTCAGTTGCGATCGTTATTGCGGCGGCCCTCTTCGTTAACAAGCCGGCTTACGAAACGCTCTATGTCGGGCTTGATAAGGCCGACCTCAATCAGGTGAGTATTGCGCTGGCAGAGGCTAACATGCCTTTCCAGGTCGGTACGGACGGTTCGAGCCTTCAGGTTCCGGCCGGCTCGACGAGCAAGGCGCGGCTTCTGCTGGCCGAGCGCGGTCTACCGAACAGCTCCAACGCCGGTTATGAACTTTTCGACAACGTCGGCTCGCTCGGCCTGACCTCCTTCATGCAGGAAGTCACCCGCGTTCGGGCCTTGGAAGGCGAGATCGGCCGGTCGATCCAGCAGATCAACGGCGTCAACGCCGCTCGCGTCCATATCGTGATGCCGGATGTCGGCAACTTCCGCAGGGGTGAACAGAAGCCGACCGCATCGGTGATGATCCGGGCCAGCTCGACGACGGGCCGCAAGGCGACTTCGTCCATTCGTCACCTTGTCGCTTCCGCAGTCCCGGGCCTCGACGTCGATGACGTGACAATTCTCGACTCCACCGGTCAGTTGCTCGCATCGGGCGACGAATACGGCGGCAGCGAAATGAATAAATCGCTGAGCATCGTCCAGAACGTTCAGCAGGAAATCGAGAACAATATCGATAAGGCGCTGGCGCCTTTCCTCGGCATGGACAATTTCCGTTCGAGCGTCACGGCGTCTTTGAACACGGACAGCCAGCAGATCAACGAGACGGTCTTCGATCCGAACTCCCGCGTCGAACGTTCGGTCCGGACCACCAAGGAAGCGTCCAAGTCGCAGCAGACCCAGGACGACAACGCCACGACCGTCGAGCAGAACGTGCCGCAGGCCGCTCCGCCTCCGGGTGGTGCCAATGGCCCGAAATCGACTGATCAGTCCGACAAGAAGGAAGAACAGACCAACTACGAAATCAATCAGAAGACGGTCGCCACGACGCGCAACAGCTATCAGATCGAGAAAGTCTCGGTCGCGGTGGTCGTCAACAAGGGCCGCGTCGCCAAAATGATCGGCGAGCCGGCCGACCAGGCCAAGGTCGATGCCTATCTCGCCGAGATGCAGAAGATCGTGGCATCCGCGGCCGGCATCAATTCGGGCCGCGGCGATGTCGTCACCCTGACGGCCATGGACTTCCTGGAGAACCAGCTTCTGAGCGAGGCCTCCAGCGGTCCGGGCATGATGGACATGCTGAGCCGGAATGTCGGAGGCATTATCAACTCGCTCGCCTTCGTCCTAGTTGCTTTCCTGGTGGTCTGGCTCGGTCTTCGCCCGCTCATCCGCACCGTCAGCGGCACCAATGTCACCGGCGAAGCGGCAGAGGGTGCAGGTCTCGAACTTCCCGACTTCTCGCCTACGACCGGCAGCCCGGCGCTCATGGACGGCTTCGGTTCCGATTTCGGTTTCGACAGCTCGAACGACATGCTGGGCGGTGGCGACGACGAGGGCTTCAACCGCCGCGTCAAGGAAGGCCCCGAAAAGCGGCTTGCCCGGATGGTCGAAATCTCCGAAGAGCGCGCCGCGAAGATTCTCCGCAAGTGGGCGCTCGAAAAGGCAGCGTGACAAGGTATCACGAAAATATGATTGCGATGGGCCGGACCTTGTCCGGCCCATTTCTTTTCAGCCCCGCCGCACACTTGGCGGATTTATCCATTAGCGAATCAGTGAACAATATGGCGCAACTGGGGAAATCCGGTGTCGAGGCGATGGTAATTCGTAATGCGTCTCCTACAATGGCCTTGATTCGTACAATGGCTTCCGAGGTCCCGTGGAGGGTGGGGCTGGCTGGAAATTCCGGTGTGGACGACGAATGAGAGCGGCTACCAACAGTATTCCTTGAAGAATTCGTCTAACTCGGGATCGTTTCGGCCCAAGAGGGGTTGTATGAAATCGCAGCATGCCGCGGCGCGCGCATTCATGATGGATGCGCCACGTGGCGGGGAGCAGATCGCGAATGGAGTTGTCGGGGGTAGAAATGATGACGGAGGGGCGCTCCTATACGGAGTCTGCCGGCTCCCGGGGACTATCGCGTGAGCAATTGGTTCGCCGTCTTTCTGTTCTGGCGGGATCCAACAACGTTCAAGCAGTCATGCGCCTGCTTGCCGATTACGTCGGCGCTTCTCATTTTCTGCTGGCCCGCTACGACCTTATCCAGGAGCAGGGCCTCGATTTTATCGTAGCGTCCAACTGGCCGTTCGATCTCGTCCGGCGCCTAGGCTCGGAGCTTGCGAGCGGTTACGCCCGTTCCACCGAACTCGAAAAATGTCTCTCGCTGCTGACCCCGAGCTTTGCGCTGTTGCCGGACGACATCGTGCCGCCGGACGAAATCAGCCGGCAGTATTGCGCGCTGACGTTCTGTGTCGGCCGGACGCGCTTCTCGCTGATGCTGCTGTTTCTGGACGGCATCATCCTGTCGCAGGAACGGTTGAGGGAAGTAGGGCTGTTCGCCGCCTACGGCTCCAGTTTCGGAGAGAATGCGGATGCCAGGACGGAACGTGATTTCGAACTGACCGAACGCGAGTTGGAATGCCTCTTCTGGATTGCCGAGGGCAAGACCAGCGACGAGATCGCCGTGATCCTCGGCATATCCCGCAACACCATCAACAATTACATTACCAGCGTGATGCGCAAGACGGCAACCAAGACACGTTCCGAGGCGATTGCCTACGCCGTTCGCAACAATCTAGTTTAGGAAAATAATTTCAATGGGTTATTCGCGCAGCGGCACGGCAGATGGACCTGGAAGCATCCAGTATCTGCGCCTCCAGCGCGCATCGAGCAGGTCGGACATCTTCCCGAAGCTCATCGCCATGCAGAAGAACCTGAAGGCGCGGAATTTTGCGGTTTTCCGCATCGCAGGCGCCGGGTTGCCCAACAAGCGCAAGCTCGTATGCGAGCTTGAAAACTGGGGAGCAGGCGCACTCGAAAGCAGCAACCAGCTCATCAGCGCTTATGGCGAGGCGCTGCTGGACCATATCGAGACGTCACTCCTGCCGCTGATCTGGAATGGTTCGGAAAACACGAGTTTTGCCGATGCCGGCGAATTTTCGCCATTGACGCATCGTCTGGATGCCGGCGCCGTTCCCTTTTCGGGGATAGCATTCCCCGTACGCCTTGGCGCCCTCGGCAATGGTTATGTTGCTTTCTTCGGGACATCGATGGAACTGGTGAGCGATGTCATCATCGACCAGCACGTTAAAAGCTGCCAGGTGGTCATGGACCTGCTGGCACTCGACGAACGCCGGAGCGTACCGGCGGAATCACTGAGCGAACGCGAGATAGCCTGCCTTCAACTGGCCGGCGACGGTCGCATCAGCGAAGAGATCGCCGAAAAACTCGGCCTCTCCGTCCACACCGTCAACGCCTATCTCGGCTCTGCTACCGTCAAGCTGGATTCAGTCAACCGCATCCAGGCGATCGCCAAGGCGATCAGGCTCGGTTATATCCACTGACCGAACCGACCGGGAACGCGTCTCTTACGCTTCGGCGGTAGCCTCACATCTGCGAGTTGCTGGTCTTTACGAATTTGGCTTCCTGAAGGCTTTGTGCAAGGAACGCGGTGTTGTCGTGAGGGTCCTCAAACGGCGCCTGGAATGCAATATGGTCGATCTCAAGCGCCGCCAGCTGGTCCGCCAGTGTCAGGCGCGCATAGACCGAAACGCCACGCGGCTTGATTTCGAGGTCGAGGACGACTTCCGGCTTGCCGTTCCATTCGAGCTTGTAATCGCCGCCAGCGCCGAAACTGACGGTCCCGGGGTGGAAATAAAGCTCCGCTGCCGAAGATACGAGGTCGGCGAGGCTGCTGTGGCACTCTAGGCGGAGAAGCGAGATGAGGTCACCGGCATCGAGCAGGCGAAGTTCCGAAGCCACCGGGCTGATTGCTTGTGCGACGATTTCTTCTCGTTCGGTGGAGTAGGTGCATTTCTTCATGACGCTCAGCGTGTCCGTTTTTTTTGCGACCGGGAGGCGTAGACCCGGTGCACGAGTTCTGCCACAGCCTTATAAAAGACTGGCGGAATGACACTATCCACTGAGACTTGCGCAAACATGGAGCGTGCCATGGGCGGATCTTCAAAAACGGGGATGCCGTTTTCCTCTGCAATTTCGCGGATCTTGAGCGCAATCAAGTCCTGGCCCTTGGCGACGACGACCGGGGCGTCGTTTTCTTCGCGCACGTATCGCAGCGCCACCGCAAAGTGAGTCGGGTTGGCGATCACCAGCGTCGCACGGGGGACGTTGTTGATCATGCGCCGGCGGGCACGGTCGCGCGCCACCGATTTCTGGCGCTGCTTGACGATCGGGTCGCCCTGCGCCTGCTTGTATTCGTCCTTGACCTCCTGCTTGGTCATCTTCAGTTCGTTGTACCAGTGATACCGCGTCCAGAGGACGTCGACGACGGCAAGGATGCCCGCCGACATGACGACAACGATCACCATTCGGCGGATAATTGCGTCCAGTTTGACGAGAATGATCTGGGGATCCGAGAACATTGCGTCGAGTGAGGCGAAATATTCGCTGCGCAGCGCGAAATACATGATCACTGCCACGATCAGGATCTTGAAGATCGACTTTGCGAATTCGACGAAGCCGGGGACGCTGTAAATTCGTCCAAAGCCCTTGGTCGGTGAAACACGGGCAATTTGCGGCCGCACGCGTTCGAGGACCAGCGAGGGCATGTTCTGCGCGAACGAGGAGCCAAGCCCGAAAATGATGAAGAGCAGCATCACCGGAACGAGGAATGCGGCGATGGCCCAGCCAAGATGGACGCTCAGCGAGACGACATCCGTCGAATTTTCGAGCCGCCACTGATCTGGCTGCTCGAAAAGGTCTTTCAGCGTCTCAGCCATCTTTGCGATGCCGGAGGGAAGGAAGAAGACGAGATACACATAGAAAGCCAGGATCGAGGCAAAAAGCGGCACTTCGCGGGAGACCGGGACGTTACCCCTGTCTGCCGCTTCCGACATTCGTTTGGCGGTCGGGTTTTCTGTTTTACTGTCTTTATCGTCGTCGGACACGGCTTTGAACCAATCGTTCTTCCGGTTGCGAGGACGTGGCTCAAACGAATCGGCCGCCGCCGCTCGCGATGTTACCGCATCGCCTGCTAGCCGCTAATCGAGTCAACAAAAAGACTGTGGGTGGCCGGAGAATAACGGCGAAAGGTGGCTTGAAACGAAAACGGAGCGAGATGTTTCCCGCTCCGCCTCTTTTGTGGTGTCTCAATAGGCAGCTCAGGCGGCCTCGGCCGGCTTGTCGCCATCCTTCTTTTCTTCCTTGAGGAAGATTTGGCCGGAATTGGCGAGCCGGATCGCTTCCTGTGCGATCGCGCGGCGGGCAATCGCCACTTCGCGCGGATTGAGGTTCATGTTCTGGACCGCCAGATCGCTTTCGATCATGCGGCGCTGGCGCGGGCTGATCGCCGAGAGGACACATTCCTTGATCTCGTTGGTCGCACCGCGCAGCGCCATCGTGAGGATGTCGCCTGCGACGTCGTTGAGCAGCATGACGCGGCTGCGCTGCGGCATGAACATGAGGTCTTCGAAGAGGAAGATCTTCGGACGGACCTTGTTGACAGACTCCTTGCTGATCGTCTCGAGGGAGCTGAGCAGGGTATCGACCTGGTTCTTGTCGAGCTCGTTCATAAGCTCGGCGACCTTGTTCGAGCCGTTGGAGTTGCGTTCGGCTTCGATTGCCGCAATCAGTTCCATTACCCGGTTCTCGATGATCTGGGCTGCCTTGGGGCTGACTTCCTTCATGTTGACGGCGCGGTTCATGATATCGGCGCGGCGGCTGTCGGGAAGCTGAAGCAGGACCTTCGCACCGAAGATCGAGGGCATCTGCGAAAGAATGTAGGCGACGGTCTGAGGATGTTCACGCGACAGGAATTTGCCCACGAATGCCGGATCGGCATCCTGCAGGCGGTCCCAGATATTGGCTTGGTAATCGTCGAACGCGGTGCGGCGGCCGAGCAGGCCGTCAACTTCTTCCGGTGTCAGGCCCGCTTCGAGAATGCCTTCGATCGCTGCGGCATTGTCCATAAGGCCGGTGCCCTCGGTGAACAGGTCCTCGAACTCGTTGACGAGTTCGAGGAGTTCGTCCGGCGGGATCGCGCGCAGCGTCTGAGCACAGGCAATGATATTCTGCAGCTCGCTCTGGGTGAAATACTTGAGAAGCTTGCCAGCGACGCCCTTGCCCATAGCCAGGAGCACTGCCGCGGCCTTTTCGGCCTTGGACAACGGTTTCGTAGATAAGGCGCTGCCACCGAAATCCTCAAAGTCCATCATGGTCTTCCTTTTCTGTCCCAAACAGGGATCAGGTTCTTCTCGTGCTCAGTACTTCCGTCAGTCTCACACCGAAGCGCGTGTCGTCATTTTCCAGCACGGTGATCTCACCCTTGCCGATGCGGCGTCCGTTGACCACGATCTCAACCGGCTCGCCGATCTTCTTGTCGAGCGCGATCGTCGCACCTTCCTCGAGCGTCATCAGGCCCGAAACCTGCATGCGGCTGGTTCCGAGCACGATCTCGACGTCGATCGGGATATCCATGATCAGGTCGAGATTGGCATTGAGCGCGCTGCCCGGCTCCTGATAGGCGGCACTGCTGGATGTCGAGCTGCCGAAATCGTTGCCGCCGAAGCTTTTTGCACCGCCAAGGCCAGCGCTACCGCCGCCGAAGCTTCCGCCTCCGCCGAACGTATCGGCCTGGGCTTCGAAGCCGCCTCCGAACGATGGGGCGTCGGACGAAAAGTCGCTGGTTGCGGATGCGCCGAAATCAGCATCGAAGCCCGGCACGCCGCCGTCGGCGTCCGTCTTCAAGACGCCGCGCAGATCGTCGATAGCCTGATCCAGATCGACATCATTGCCGAGGGGCATCAGTGAATCGTCATCGGTGAGAGGTGTCTTCTTCGTAGCCATGCGGTGATTATTCCCGTTGAAACTTGCGTCAGCCTGCCTTTGCGAAAACGCCGGCGGCAGGCTCGCCGCGGATCTAGCCTATCAGGTGTTGGAGGATCTCGTCGTCCGTGCTGATGTTATCCTTTACGCGGACTGTATACCGCTCGCCGGACCGCCCGAATTCGCAAGAATACATATCCCGGCCGTTGGCACTGACCTGAACCTGGACATCGCGCTTGTCCTGGAAAGCAATCACGTCGCCGGCGGCCAGCCGCGAGATCGTCCCGAGCGTCAGCTTCTGCAGCCGGATACGGGCCTCGAGGGTCACATGCGAACGGCGGACCTGGTCATTCATGCGGTCCGTCCATTCTTGCTTGGCCTTGACTTGAGCCTTCGCCCGCGGAGCGGTGACTTTGGTCTTCAGGAAGGCACGTTGAGGGATGACAAGGGCAAATTCGGACATGACCGAGCCGAGCTCGAATGCCATGCGGATGGAGACACCGAATTCCGGGCGTGCCAGATCATCCGATTTCGGCCTGTCCTCGGCGTTATGGGGTCGTTCAAGGTTTGCTTCGAACCCTCCCTGCGAATTGACGCCGGAGCGCAGCACGTTGGCGATCCGCTCGAAAACCATCGCTGCGAGGTCGAGCTCGATATCCGAGAGCGGACGTTCGATCGGCTGCATGATCGTGTCGGCTGCCGAGCCCAGCATCAATTCCATGAGCGCGATCACGAAGCTGTTGCCGCAACCGAGCACGAAATTCGGGGACCAGTTGCGCAAGGATCCGTCAGAAAGCGCAAAGCCATCGCCCAGATCGGCGATGAGGTCGGTCATCAGGCCGGACGTGCAGCTCACATATGAGACGCCGATCCGGATGCCGGTTTCGCTGTGAAAGACGTCTGGCAGGAATTCCGCGTAGAGTTGCGCGAATTCGCTGCTGATCTTCTCGACGGTTTTCTTGTCGCCGAGACCCCCGGTCAGTTTTGCGAGGAGCGCCAGGTCCATGCCCGACGCCGGTGATTGGTTTGCTTGGTTCGACGTCATCATGCCGCCTTTTCTCCACCAGGATTCATCATTTCCTGCTCGACCGAGTCGATCGAGGGCCGTTCTTTGTTGGAAATTGTCTTACGTCCGTATTCGAGCGCAACCTGCGGCACGGAGCCGTTCATGTAGGCAAGCAGGGTCTGCTTGACGATGATGTACAGGCGGTGCTGCTTGGTGCGGACGATCTTGATCTGCGAGGTCAAAGGGTTGCAGACCGAATAGGACAGGAAGATGCCGAGCATGGTGCCGACGAGAGCCGCACCGATGAGGCCGCCGAGAACTTCCGGCGATTCGTTGATCTTGCCCATCGCCTTGATAACCCCGAGAACGGCGGCGACGATACCGATGGCCGGGAAGGAGTCCCCCATCGCGGTGATCGCGTGATAAGGCTTCATCTTGTCGGAGAACATCGTGTTGAGTTCTTCGTCCATCAGCGCCTCGATCTCGTGGGAGCGGGCGTTGCCGATGATGATGAGGCGCACGTAGTCGCAGATGAAGGCGGTCAGTTCCTTGTTCTTCAGGACCGTCGGAGCAGTCTGGAAGATCGGCGATTCATCCGGATTGTCGATATGGGCTTCGATTTCGTTGCGCGACTTGGTTCTGAGGTCGCGCATCAGCGAATAGAGCACGCCGAGAACGTCGAGGTAGTTGCGCTCCTTCGGTACGGCATTCTTGAAGGCTTCTCCAAGCGCCTTGCCGCTATCCTTCACCACCTTCATCGGGTTGGCCATGATGAAGCCGCCAAGACCGGCGCCGCCGATGATCATCAGCTCGAAAGGCTGGATGAGAACGTTGATATGGCCACCCATGGCCATGAAGCCGCCGAGAATACAGCCAACGGTGATGACAAAGCCGATAATAATATTCATCGCGTACCTGTGCCCGATCGTTTTCGTTTGTCTTGGGGATAAGGCTTCTGGCTTGCGTGAGGCTGGCTGTGAAGACGCTAATAAAAGCGGGTGCCGAACAGTTTCGCACAAGTCTTCGGGGCTAGTTCTGCCTACCATCGGACCGGATTGCCGGCTCCGCAGCGACGTTCGCCGCTTCCGCGGACTTAGGTAGAGCTACCGTGATCACGACTTACACCAGCTACGCAATGATCAGTCGCGACATGTCGAAGTCGCTGGAGCGTGTCGCCGAAAAGCCGGAAGTTGCGCGCGAGACCGAATATTATCTGTCGAAGATCGGCAGCATCAAGAATATCGACGACTTCATGGCCGATACGCGTCTCTATAACTACGCGCTGAAGGCACATGGTCTCGAGGATATGGGCTACGCCAAGGCCTTGATCCGCAAGGTCCTGACGGAAGGCACCGACAACAAGGCCGATTTCGCCAACCAGCTGTCCGACAGCCGTTATGCGCAACTGGTCGAATCCCTGAATTTCGCAGCTTTCGGTGCGACCGCCACGTCGTTCGATAAGGCCCAGAAAGGCGTTGTCGACAAGTTCCAGCGCCAGACGCTGGAAGAGGATGCTGGTGCCGACAATATGGGCGTTCGGCTGGCTCTCTATTTTGAGCGCACTGCGCCGACGATCAAGTCCGGCATGGAAGTCCTGGCCGACGACGCGCTTTCGGAAGTCATGCGCACCGCGCTTGGCATGCCGGATGAGATGATTGGTGCCGACCTCGATCGTCAGGCCAAGTACATCGAAGACATGGTCAAGATCGAGGATTTCCAGGATCCGACCAAGGTCAACAAGTTCCTCGAGCGGTTCACCGCCATGTGGGAGATCAGCAATCCCACCGACACTTATGACCCGCTCGCCGTCTTCAATTCCCCCGCGTCGAGCGGGATTTCAACAGATCTTCTGATCTCGATCAACAATCTGAAACTCGGAGGCAAATGATATGCAGTCCGGACTTTACGTCGGCATCTCTTCCCAGATCGCGCTTGAGCGTCGCTTGAACACGATCGCCGACAACATGGCCAACATGAACACGGTCGGCTTCCGCTCCACGGAGGTCAAGTTCGACGAGGTTCTGAGTAAGACCCAGAACGATATCGGCGCAAAGGTCGCGTTCGTCACCCAGGGCAACGACTACCTGTCGACACGTACGGGTGAAATGCAGCGCACGGGCAACCCGCTCGACTTTGCGATCAAGGGCGACGCCTGGTTCGCGATCGATACGCCTGCCGGCAAAGTGTTGACCCGTGACGGCCGTTTCACGATGGATGAGCTCGGCCAGCTCCGCTCGATCCGCGGTTACGCGGTCCTCGATGCAGGCGGCGCGCCGATCCAGCTCAACCGTGACGGCGGTCCTCCGACCGTCGGCTCCGACGGCATCATTCGTCAGAACGAACAACCGGTGGCCAGCCTCGGTCTGTTCACGGCGGATGTCACCAAGGGCTTCGTGCGCCACGACAACTCCGGCGTCATCACGGTTGACACCCCGCAGCCGGTTCTCGAGGGCATCAAGAATTCCGTCGTCCAGGGCTACATTGAAGGGGCCAACGTCAACGGTATTAGCGAGATGACCCAGCTCATCCAGGTCAATCGCGCCTTTGAAAGCATTTCGTCGCTGATGCGCGACAGCGAGACTTCGCTGGACGCCGCGATCAAGACGCTCGGTGGTTCCAACGCTTAAACGATAGGAAAGAGGGCCCACCATGATGGAAGCGGCTATCCTCGATGCAGTCAACGGCGGCAAGCTGGGCCAGCTTGCCGGGCTCTCGGCGCGTTACGCCGATCCGGCCTTCTCCGTCGCCCACGGTGGTCATGTCAGGACCATCGCTGCAGGACATTATACGGTCGCGGGCTTGTCAAAACATGTGCGGCTCGGCGAATTCGTCGCCCATCGCAGCGCGACCGGCATCCATCTCGGCGAAGTGGTTCGCGTCGAGCCGGACATCATCTATGTCTGCCCCATCGAACCCGGCGAGCCGATCGGCATCGGCGATACAGTGATTCGCAAGGGCGCCTTTCGTGTCGCGCCGGACGAGAGCTGGTGCGGGCGCACGATCAATTCGCTCGGCGAGCCGATCGACGGCAAGGGGCCGATCGCGCGGGGTCTTCATCCGCGCTCGATCGCCAATACGGCGCCGCCGTCCATGACGCGCAGCCGCGTTGAAAAGGGTTTCAGGACCGGCGTCCGGGCAATCGACATCTTCTCGCCGCTCTGCCTCGGCCAGCGTCTCGGCATTTTCGCCGGTTCCGGCGTCGGCAAATCCACACTTCTGTCGATGCTCGCCAGAGCCGACGCGTTCGACAAGGTGGTAATCGCGCTGGTCGGCGAACGCGGCCGCGAAGTGCGCGAATTCATCGAGGATACGCTCGGCGAGCATATGTCGAAGTCAATCGCTATCGTCGCGACCAGCGACGAAAGCCCGATGCTCCGCAAGATGGCGCCACTGGTGGCGATCACCGTCGCCGAACATTTCCGCGACCAGGGCGACAACGTCCTGTTCATCGCCGACAGCGTCACCCGTTTTGCCCATGCGATCCGTGAAGTCGCGGTCGCGGCCGGGGAACCGCCGATCGCACGCGGTTATCCGGCATCCGTCTTCACCGAACTGCCGCGCCTGCTCGAGCGCGCCGGCCCGGGCGTCGAGGGCACCGGCACCATCACCGCGATCATCTCGATCCTGGTCGACGGCGACAACCACAACGATCCGATCGCCGACTCGACCCGCGGCATTCTCGACGGTCACATCGTTCTCGACCGTTCGCTTGCGGAAGAGGGTCGCTATCCGCCGATCAATCCGCTCGCCTCGATCTCGCGTCTCGCCCGCAAGGCCTGGACCGAGGATCAGGAAAAGCTGGTCTCGCGCTTGAAATCACTGGTGCACCGCTACGAAGAAACCCGCGATCTGCGCCTGATCGGCGGTTATCGCGCCGGCAGCGATCCGGATCTCGACATGGCGATCAAGCAGGTGCCGGTGATCTACGAAGTCCTGAAGCAGACGCCGGGAGAAAAGCCGACGCTTGATGCCTACGCGGACCTGGCCAATGCGCTCCGGGCGGCGGCGGGGCAAGGCAATCCGCAGTCGGCCATAGCAAGAAGGTGATTATTCGATGAGCGACAAGAACAATCAGGACGTGGCGGCTCAATCGAAGTCGGAGGAGGCACAGTCGCGACTGGGGGACAAGATCCTCGTCGCGACGGGCATCACGCTGGCCGCCGCCTCCGCCTTCTTTCCCTGGTACGTCTTCTTGAATGCCGACAAGTTCGGCATCCGCACGGAAGCACTCGGCCGCACCCGCGACCTGCCTCCCGGCGTCGCTCGCTCGGTCGTCACCGTATCGCCTCTCGCCATGACCGACAGTTCGAAGGACGACTGGCCGAAGCCCGTCGAGCCGACAGACGCCCTGACCACCGCCACCACCTCGTCGCTCGGCGAGACCCGCAACACCGGTAGTGTCCGGGAAGAGCAACCCTTTCCGGGCAAAGGCAATTTCCGGCTGCTTCATGTCGCCAACGGCCGCGCGCTCATCGAAGACGGTTCCGGGATGTACATGGTCCGGGTAGGCTCGATCCTGCCCAACAACAGCAGGCTCGCCACGCTCGAACAACGGGACGGCAAGTGGGTGATCATTACTTCGAGCGGAGAAGTTTATCGTGACACGGGCGTCAGCGCGCGCCCGTAAGTCCGACGCAAGCTTACTGGCATAGTCTCCAGACAGAAGATGGAGACAACCCTATGCAACCGATTCAATTGTTCGAAATGGCATCCCGGCAGGCCGATTGGCTCTCGGTGCGTCAGGAAGTTGTTGCGGGCAATATCGCGAATGCCAATACGCCGAAGTTCAAGGCGAAGGATATCACGCCTTTCAACTCGGTGCTGGACCGCACGCATGTTCCGATGGCTCGCACCAATCCGGGCCATTTCGCGAGCAACGACCTCAGCGATGAGATCGACATCAAGCCATCGGAACTGAACGACGAAATCGGCGTCCAGGAATCCGGCAATACCGTCTCGCTGGCCGACGAGCTGACGAAGACGGGTGAAATCAAACGCCAATACGAATTGAGCACAGGACTAGTGAAATCGTTTCACAGCATGATGCTGACGTTAGTGAAGAGGTAAGCAAATGGATCCGCTTTCAGCCTCCTTGAAGATCGCTGGATCGGGAATGGAGGCGCAGTCGACACGTCTGCGCATCGTTTCCGAAAACATTGCCAACGCCCGCTCTACCGGCGACACGCCCGGCGCGGACCCCTATCGCCGCAAGACGATTACCTTCGGCTCCGAGCTCGACAGGGCGAGCGGCGTAGACGTGGTGCAGGTGAAGAAGCTCGGCAACGACAGCTCGAAGTTCATCGAGGAGTATGATCCGGACCATCCGGCGGCCGACGCGAAGGGCATGGTCAAGCTGCCCAACGTCAACATGCTGATCGAAATGGCCGACATGCGTGAAGCCAATCGCTCCTATGACGCGAACATCCAGACCATCAAACAGACGCGCGAACTGATCGCTGCGACGATTGACCTTCTGAAGGCCGGACAATGATCGATAAAATTCAAAACGTTAGTTCTCTGTCGCTGTCGAACGGCATCGACGAGGTCGGTTCCACGAACAGCTCCGTGCTCGCCGGCGGCATCGCAACGACGCCCGGCCAGAACACCGGAATGGATTTCGGCAGCGTCATGGCCAACATGGCGACGGACACGATGAACAGCCTGAAGGGCGCGGAATCGATGTCGTTCAAGGCCATCCAGGGCAAGGCCAACACCCGTGAAGTCGTAGATGCGGTCCTTGAAGCGCAGCAGTCGCTCCAGACCGCCATGGCGCTGCGCGACAAGATCGTGTCCGCCTATCTCGAAGTCACGAAAATGCAGATCTAGAGTTTGAGGACGAAGACATGAGAGCGCTTTCCGTCGCAGCAACGGGCATGGATGCCCAGCAGACCAATCTCGAAGTCATCGCGAACAATATCGCGAACATCAACACGACAGGTTACAAGCGCGCCCGCGCCGAGTTTTCCGATCTGCTCTATCAGAGCGAGCGTGCCCAGGGCGTGCCGAACCGGGCCAACCAGGCGATCGTGCCGGAAGGTGCCAATATCGGCCTCGGCGTTCAGACGTCCGCCGTGCGCAACATCCATACGCAGGGTGAACTGACCCACACCGAGAACGATCTCGACGTCGCGATCGTCGGACGCGGCTGGTATCAGATCCAGACGCCGGATGGCCAGACGCTCTATAGCCGCGCCGGCGCCTTCAACAAGAATGCCCAGGGCCAGCTGGTCACGATCGACGGCTATGCGGTCGTGCCGAACATCACCTTCCCGGCGGATGTCAGCGAAACGCAGATCACCCGCACCGGCCAGGTCATGGTCCGCGTTGGCAAATCTGCGGATTTCACCGAAATCGGCCAGCTCACCACGGCCAACTTCGTCAACGAAGCCGGCCTGCAGCCGCTCGGCGACAACCTGTTTGCGCAGACCGCCGCATCCGGCGAGCCGATCGTCGCAGCCCCCGAGGATCCGGGCTTTGGTTACCTGAAGCAGGGCTATCTGGAAAGTTCCAACGTCGACGCCGTCCGCGAGATTACCGATCTGATCTCCGCCCAGCGCGCCTACGAAATGAACTCCAAGGTCATCACCACTGCCGATGAGATGGCTACGATCGTCAGCAAGAACCTGAAATAATAAACAGGAGACGGGCAGACATGAAGTTTCGCCGGAAAAATGCGATTGGCGCCAGGCTGGCCTTGCGGCTCCTGGCAGCTCTTCTCGCCGCAACGGGCTCGCCGGTCCTGGCCGGCATGGGGACGGCCGTCGTGCCGACCCAGACGATCTATCCCGGCGAAGAGATCACCGAGGGCAAGGTCGAAGAAGTCCAGGTGACCAATCCGAATCTGGCCGGCGACTATGCCCGCAAGACCAGGGAAGTCGTGGGCATGGTGGCAAAGCGCACGCTGCTGGCCGGGCGTACCGTTCCGGTCTCGGCGCTTCGCGAAGCCTTCGCGGTCACCCGCGGCAAGGCGGTTCGCCTGACCTTCACCATCGGCAGCATGACGATTTCGGCCTCCGGCTCGCCGCTTGAGAATGCGGCAGTGGGGGACGTCATTCGCGCACGCAACATCGATTCAGGTGTCACGGTCAGCGGCACCGTCATGGCTGATGGGACAATCCAGGTGATGGCGAAATGAGAACCCGTTTCTTCCTCGCGACGCTCGCCGTGATCGTCTCCCTGCTGGGAAGCGCGCCGGCGTCCGCCGATGGGCCCTACATCGTCTCCGCCCGCATCAAGGATATCGCGTCACTGCAGGCAGGCCGCGACAACCAGCTGATCGGCTACGGCCTCGTCGTCGGCCTCCAGGGCACGGGCGACAGCCTGCGCTCGTCTCCCTTCACCGACCAGTCCATGAAAGCGATGCTGCAGAACCTCGGCATCTCGACCCAGGGCAGCCAGTCCAATGCCAAGAACGTCGCGGCCGTCATGGTCACGGCCAACCTGCCGCCCTTCGCAAGCCCCGGCAGCCGCATCGACGTCACGACCAGCTCGCTCGGCGACGCGACCTCGCT